>NZ_WTKT01000010.1:0-155878 GCF_011378685.1 Pseudoalteromonas sp. C8 | reverse complement strand
CTGTTAGAACTCAATCTGTACGAGTGCCCACACAGATGATTGCTTTATATTGTTAAAGAACGTTTTGAGTCGCTTTAGCGTCTCAAGGGATGCGAATAATACACCCTTTATTTTTCGAGTCAACACTTAGTTTTAAACTTTCTTTTTAGATAATTTAAAACCGAAGTTTTATTTAACTCTCTGAGTAGTTCGTGCCTCGCTATGCGTTGGCGCTTCCTGTCTCAGTGGGGTCGCATTATAGGGAGCGGCGGATTTTACGCAAGCGTTATTTGCATAAAATAGTAATTAAAATTTAGCCCCAAGCAAGCACACACGATAAGCACAAGTTACCCACAAAACCCTGTTGATAACTCTGTTTTTGAACTTTAAAACTAAACACTTTTATCCTGATGTGATAAGTTGCGGTCACTTTTTTTAACTCATGTATTTAGGCAGTATCCATGACAGACATAATAAACAGTATAAGTGCCCTTCTATGGGGCCAAGTTCTCGTCTACTTATTAATAGCAGCAGGCCTCTTTTTTACTTTTCGACTAGGCTTTATTCAGTTTGTGCAATTTCCACATATGTTCAAAGTTATGTTTGGCTCTCGTAAATGTGCCGATAATGAAATTTCATCCTTTCAGGCTTTTTGTACTTCGTTAGCTGCACGTGTTGGTACAGGTAATATGGCTGGTGTTGCTGTTGCCTTATACCTAGGTGGGCCAGGTGCTATTTTTTGGATGTGGCTTATTGCATTAATAGGTATGGCTACAAGCTTTGCTGAAAGTACTTTGGCTCAGGCTTATAAAACAAAAGATGCTGATGGCAATTTTAGAGGTGGCCCTGCTTATTATATGCAAAACGGCTTAGGTAAACGCTGGATGGGGACTTTATTCTCGTTATGCTTAATTTTAGCCTTTGGTTTGGTATTTAACGCCGTACAGTCAAACTCTATTGCTGCAGCATTTGAAGTAGCGTTTGATGTACCTAAGTATATAGTAGGCATTTGCTTGGTTATTGGCTCTGGTATTATTATTTTTGGTGGTTTGAAAACGATTTCTCGTTTTGCTGAAATGGTTGTCCCATTTATGGCATTAGCTTACTTGTTAGTGGCTCTTTATGTATGCGCTATTAACTTTACTGCATTACCTGATGTAATTGTACTTATAATAAAAAGTGCTTTTGGTATTGAACAAGCTGGTGCAGGTGCAATTGGTTATGGTGTTACACAAGCTATGATCCAAGGTATAAAGCGTGGCTTATTCTCAAACGAAGCTGGTATGGGTAGTGCAGCTAATGCTGCAGCCACTGCGACACCTTACCCTCCTCATCCAGCATCACAAGGTTATGTGCAAATGCTAGGTGTATTTATTGATACTATTGTTATTTGTACAGCGACTGCTTCTCTTATTTTACTATCGCAGCAATTAGTACCTGAATCTGGTGTTATGGGGATTGAACTTACACAAGCAGCATTACAAGAACATGTCGGCGACTGGGGTACTTACTTTATTGCCATTGCTATATTGTTTTTTGCTTTTACTTCTATTGTGGCTAATTACTCTTACGCTGAAACAAATTTAATGTTTTTAGAGCACAACTCTAATAAAGGTATGTTTATCTTTAGACTTGTTGTTTTAGGTATGGTGATGTTTGGTGCTGTTGGTGAGCTTGGTTTAATTTGGACGCTGGCAGATATATCAATGGGTTTAATGGCCATTGTAAACGTTATAGCGCTATTTATGCTTTCAGGTGTTGTTGTATGGCTCTCTAAAGATTACAACGAACAACGCAAAAAGGGCTTAATACCCACCTTTGACAAAAGTAAGCATCCTAAACTTGCTAAAGAGGTCGATCCCGAGGCCTGGAAATAAACAATAAACAGCGAGCTACGGCTCGCTTTTTTAGTTCTAAAAATAAAAAGTCCTGACACATAGCACTCGATCATTTATAAGTAAAAGCTGTTACGGACGATAAGAACTGTATAGACATTATCTGATTATCAGCCTAGATAAGACAACCTACAAAAACAGATGTTTAATGCCCACAGCTCTGCATTATGTATAAGCACTTTATTGTTTACCTATTTGAAGTTCTCACCATAACTCTAGACTTACTCTTACCCGCGATTTTTAACTTCCAATGAGCATGTGTTAGCAACCAATTCGACAACTATACCAACCTGCATAAATCTCTGAGCAATTTAACGAATTAAATTGCACTATAACGTCGTTAAAAATTTTTATTTAGAACACTAGATACAAAAATTTTTGCCTAAATCTAGCGTAATTTCCTTAACCTTAAATAGACCCCATATATAAGCAGATTGGTATTACTTTATGCTACCAGCACATAGTTGTTTGAACTTTGCTTTCAAGGTTGTTTGCTCTCGAGGTGTAGATTGCTTTACTATTTTGAATTTTTTAAAGCTAATGGCCTACTTTACTGGTTGGTATCATAAGTCTATGACGCTTAGTTCAGTTCAAAGTGTATTCATTAGCATTAAGTACTGTGTGTCGCTAAAGATTGCATGGCTGGTTTATTTGAGGCGCTATAGTATTGGGTTTGGGAATATTACATTATGCTTACTCATATATATCTTTAATACGATAGATATACAAACTCTTAATGAACTATCACACAACGCTATTATTGGGTAGACCATGCATAAAATAGTGCATATCAAGATAATATAAATCATAGAAAACATAAAAATGATAAATCAGGATTTTCACTGGATATTTTATAGATATTAGAAGATTTATTAGATATTTTTTAAGCAGAGCGCTTAATAGAAAGATGGTGCCCGAGGCCGGACTTGAACCGGCACGACTTGTTAGTCGAGGGATTTTAAATCCCTTGTGTCTACCAATTCCACCACTCGGGCATCGAGTTTGCTAATTAAAGCGTGTGGAGTAAATTATATGGAGGCGGAACCCGGAGTCGAACCGAGGTAAACGGATTTGCAATCCGGTGCATGGCCACTCTGCCATTCCGCCTAAATGTGTCCAACTAATTTGGAGCGGTACACGAGGCTCGAACTCGTGACCTCGACCTTGGCAAGGTCGCGCTCTACCAACTGAGCTAGTACCGCAAAATACTGTTTTATCAACTTCAAATCATCTTGGTAAAATAATTTAAAGTGGTGCCCGAGGCCGGACTTGAACCGGCACGACTTGTTAGTCGAGGGATTTTAAATCCCTTGTGTCTACCAATTCCACCACTCGGGCATCGAGTTTGCTAATTAAAGCGTGTGGAGTGTTGAAATGGAGGCGGAACCCGGAGTCGAACCGAGGTAAACGGATTTGCAATCCGGTGCATGGCCACTCTGCCATTCCGCCCCAATACTGGAGTAATAACCTTGAGATAAACATGGAGCGGTACACGAGGCTCGAACTCGTGACCTCGACCTTGGCAAGGTCGCGCTCTACCAACTGAGCTAGTACCGCATCATATTAATTCTAAATTAACCATTTTACAAATTACACTTGGTAATGTAATTAAACCACAAAGTGGTGCCCGAGGCCGGACTTGAACCGGCACGACTTGTTAGTCGAGGGATTTTAAATCCCTTGTGTCTACCAATTCCACCACTCGGGCATCGAGTTTGCTAATTAAAGCGTGTGGAGTGTTGAAATGGAGGCGGAACCCGGAGTCGAACCGAGGTAAACGGATTTGCAATCCGGTGCATGGCCACTCTGCCATTCCGCCCCAATACTGGAGTAATAACCTTGAGATAAACTTGGAGCGGTACACGAGGCTCGAACTCGTGACCTCGACCTTGGCAAGGTCGCGCTCTACCAACTGAGCTAGTACCGCATTTTATTTATCAGTTATTTGAATTAGCACATGATGATTTATGTGAACATTCAGGTAACTGATTAATTACCGTTTTGTTTATCTCGGGGGCTATGCCCTCTCAACACGGACGCATTCTACAGAGATTATTAAACGCGTCAATACAAAAAATGCTAGTTTTGAACTGTTTGCTTGTTTTTTATCTAAAACGGTGCGTTATTATACATTTAGAGTTAATTTTTAGTCAATTCACCCCATGCTGCACGTAAATATTGCATCATAGAACTCAAGGTTAAAAAGGTCGCAATGTACAGTAGTCCAAAACTTAAATAGTTCATCCACGTATCATATTGCCAAATCAAACCGATAATGGCTAACATTTGTGCAGCCGTCTTTATTTTACCCATATTTGATACAGCTACATTACCACGCTTACCCTGCTCTGCCATCCATTCACGAAGTGCAGATATGATAATTTCACGGCTTATTATAATAAGAGCAGGTATTGTCATATACATTGACTGGTACTGATCAGATAACGCTACAAGTGCAGCACATACCATTACTTTGTCAGCAACAGGATCTAAAAAAGCACCAAAAGGAGTTGATTGCTCAAGCTTTCTTGCCAAATAACCGTCTAATATATCGGTGATCGATGCAAGCCAAAAAATAAAGGCGGCAGCAAAAAAAGCCCAGCTATAAGGCAAATAAAATATCACCAAAAAAACGGGGATAAGAAAAAGTCTAAATGTTGTGAGTGTGTTTGGAATATTCCACATAACTACTTGGATATGTCTTTTTTGCTATATTCGCATGTAGGGCTAGCCCTTGTCATGCAAATGGTTAAATATCTTCTCAGCCATGTCAGGGCTGATCCCAGGAACTTTCTTTAACTGTTCTATATTAGCAGCTTTTACACCCTGCATGCCCCCTAAATATTTTAATAATGTTTGGCGACGCTTAGAACCTACTCCATTTATTTCTTCTAGTAGTGATTGTGTACGTTGTTTTTGTCGTTTATTACGATGCCCTGCAATAGCAAAACGGTGAGACTCATCACGTATATGCTGAATCAAATGAAGCGCAGGCGCATCTGAATCCATCGGAATGGTTTTGCGTCCACCGTCAATCAATAGTGTTTCAAGACCGGGTTTACGACTCGTTCCTTTTGCAACACCGACTAATAAAGGCATTTTAGTGTGCGGCCAATTAGAAAAGTACTGCTCAGCGCGTCCTAACTGCCCCTTACCGCCATCAATAAAGATAACGTCTGGAATTTTGTCTTCGTCTACTAACTTGTTATAGCGCTTGTTAAGTGCAAATTCCATTGCAGCATAATCATCGCCACCTGTAATACCTGTTACGTTGTAGCGCCTATACTCTTTTGTATTTGGGCCTTGTGAGTCAAATACAACACAGCTTGCAACGGTGTTCTCCCCCATGGTGTGGCTTATATCAAAACACTCCATTCGGGTAATATCGTCAAGTCGCAGTGTTGCTTTTAATTGTGCATAACGTTTATTAATAGAGTCTTGGGTACTTTGTTTAACCGCAATACTGTTTAATGCATTTTTATTGGCCAGTTGTAAGTATTGCGCACGCTCACCACGAGTGACCACTTTAAGGATTACTTTGCGCTCACTTATTTGTGTAAGCGCTTCGCCGAGTGCCCCGCTCTCTTCTATTTCAAACGGTAATATGATTTCTTTTGCAATACGCCCTGTTGCTCCTGGCGCTAAATAGTACTGTCCTAAAAATGAAGTCAATATTTCTTGCTCACTCGAATCTTTAGGTACTTTTGGAAAATAGGTTTTACTACCCAGTACTTTATGATCGCGGATCATTAATAAATGAATGCCGTTTAACCCGTTTAAATGCGCAAAACCGACAACATCCATTTCTGCAAAGTTACCAGAAATAGACTGTTGCTCCTGCATTTTACGAAGTAGCATTATTTGGTCGCGAACTTTTGCCGCCAATTCAAAGTTTAATTGCAGGCTGGCTGCTTCCATTTTTTTTATTAAATCAGCAATAACTTCGTGAGATTTACCCGTTAAAAATTTACGAACATAGTCAACTTGCTCACTGTAATCATCATCAGTTACTTTATTTACACATGGAGCTGAGCAACGTTTAAGTTGATATTGCAGACACGGGCGACTTCTTGCGCGGTAATAAGCATCTTCACATTGACGAACAGGAAATATTTTTTGCATTAACCGCAAGCTTTCAGATACCGCTCCTGCGCTTGGGAAAGGCCCAAAGTACTCACCTTTAATTTTACGACTGCCACGATGAAATGCTAAACGAGGGTGTTTATGGCTAGTGAGTAAAATATAGGGGTACGACTTATCGTCGCGTAATAATATGTTGTACCGAGGCTGATATTTTTTTATTAGATTATTTTCTAGCAGCAGCGCTTCGGTTTCAGTATTGGTGAGGGTGACTTCAATGTTACAAATATTACTCACTAAAACGCGTGTTTTGCTATCGGTAATGTTACTTCTAAAGTAACTGCTCACACGCTTTTTTAGATGCTTTGCTTTACCAACATAAATAACTTGGTTGTCACTATCAAGCATGCGGTATACGCCCGGCTCACTTGATAGCGTTTTGAGAAAATGTACGTGATCGAATTCAGACATAAATTATAGTTAGTACGAAACGTCTATATCAATCATTTTATGACGAATAGCTAAATGGGTAAGCTCAACATCACCACCTACATTTAACTTTTCAAACATACGGTAACGATAGCTATTTACTGTTTTAGAGCTTAGATTTAAGCGTTCAGCTATATTTTGTGCTTTTTCACCTTTGGTGATCATAAGCATAATTTGCAGTTCGCGCTCAGATAAACTCTGAAAAGGGTTTTCATCTGTGCGGCCTGTCACTTGTGCAAGCGCTATCTGCTGTGCAATTTCAGGTGCAATGTAACGCTGACCAGCATGAACACAACGAATGGCACGAACCATTTCGTCAGAGCCTGCACCTTTAGTTAAAAAGCCATGTGCACCAATTTGCATTACCTTGCTCGGAAACGGGTCTTCACAATTAACAGTAAGCACAATAATTTTTACATCTGGGCAGTAACGACAAATCTTTTTAGTCGCTTCTAATCCGCCCATGCCTGGCATATTCATATCCATTAATACTATGTTTGGCGCATGCTGACGACAAAACTGTACAGCCTCTTCGCCAGTTTTAGCTTCGCCAATTACTTTAAACCCTCGTACGTCATCAAGAATACGCTTGATTCCTGTTCGTACAAGTTCATGGTCATCAACTAAAAGTACATTAATCAATGGAACATCCTCACTTACCTAACAACATGCAATTTAATTAAATTAATTTGCCACAGTAACATACATAAAGCGAAACAATAATTAATATTATTGCCTCGCTCTAATAGTTTAAGATGACGATTTTTCGCTAAATCTGTCAACCCATAACGCAATGATACCATCACCCGTTACATTACACGCAGTACCAAAGCTATCTTGTGCTAAATAAAGTGCAATCATTAATGCAACAGCACCTTCATTAAACCCAAGCATGCTTGTTAATAAACCAAGCGCCGACATGACTGCACCACCTGGCGCACCCGGTGCTGCAATCATTACTACACCTAACATCATAATAAACGGTAGCATACCCATTAATGAAGGAACTTCCATGCTTGGCGATAAAAACATAACAGCCATTGCACAGGTTACTATAGTGATAGTTGAGCCAGATAAGTGAATAGTCGCGCAAAGTGGCACTGTAAAGTTAGCTACATCTTCTTTAACGTTATTTGCTTTACTTGATTGAAGCGATACTGGAATCGTTGCTGCACTTGACATAGTACCTAACGCTGTAAAGTAAGCTGGTAGCATATTTTTAACTAATTCGATTGGATTACGTTTTAACAATATACCTGTCGCTATATATAAAACGCTTAACCATAACCAATGCATAACAAGCGCTGCAATTAGTACTACACCAAATGTTTGCAACGTATCTACCACAGTGCCTGCCACCGTCATTTCGGCAAATACGCCAGCAATGTAAAATGGTAAAGCAGGGATAATTACTTTCGATAATAACCCGTCCACTACATCACGACCCTGATCAGACACCTTTTTAAGCGTATCAAGTTCTAGTTGGCTCATGCCTATACCAAATACAAAAGCAGTCACTAATGCGGTCATTACACCCATCAGAGGTGGAATTTCTAAATCAATAAAACTACCTATTTCAGTAGCAACTTCTGCTTCAAATGTTATGCCACCACTTAAAAAAGGGATAACAGCACTTACTAATAAAAATGCAAGCGTACCTGCAATAATGGTAGAGCTGTAAGCAAACCCGACTGTTTTACCCAGTAAGTGACCAGACCCTTTTGGTAGGCCAGCAATACCCGATGCAATAAAAAATAAAATGATAAGAGGGATGGTAAAGGAGATAATTTGACCAATCAGCTCTTTTACTGTAAATAAAAGTTCAACACCAGTTATAGGTACATATAGTCCGACTAAGATACCGGCCACAATACCGGCAATTAATTTTAAGATTAACTTCATTGTGATTGCTTAATTGAATTTAGATACGTGTTTTTATCATGTTTTAGACGCATTGTGTGATAAAACTATTCAAGTTACATTCATATGCACAAATAACGAACAAATACAGCTTGATCCAATGCTCTTTCGAACATTTTTTGACTAAACGAGTTTTTACTCTTTAAATTTCAAATTAAGCCCGCACCTATAATAACTAAAGCACCGTTAATAATTGATTTTTATTTCGGCTGGTTATAAGCCCAATAGATATATGTTATAGCCAAACTTTACTTTAGTTTTTTTAAACTCACAGTAAAGTGTGTTTATATAGTTAGTAGCAAAGGCTATTAACACGTTGATCAGATTGCATCCAAAGGAACATTATGTCTACTATTTTTGAAGATAACTCACTAAGCATCGGTAATACACCGCTGGTAAAACTTAACCGTGTTACAGGTGGGAATGTATACGCTAAAGTTGAATCTCGTAATCCAAGCTTTAGTATCAAATGCCGCATTGGTGCATCGATGATTTGGGAAGCTGAAAAATCAGGTCAGCTTGTTGAAGGTAAAGAACTTATAGAACCAACATCGGGGAACACCGGTATTGCACTTGCATTTGTTGCAGCAGCACGTGGTTACAAGTTAACACTTACTATGCCAAACACCATGAGCCTAGAACGTCGCAAGCTATTAAAAGCATTAGGTGCAAATCTAGTACTTACCGACGGTGCTAAAGGTATGAACGGCGCAATTGAAAAAGCAAAAGAAATTCAAGCAACAGCACCTGATAAGTATATTTTATTACAACAATTCGAAAACCCTGCAAACCCAAAAATTCACTTTGAAACAACAGGCCCTGAAATTTACGATGCGCTTGACGGCAAAGTAGACTTTTTTGTAGCAGGTGTAGGTACTGGTGGTACTATTACAGGTGTTAGCCGCTACCTTAAAACAGAAAAAGGTTTAAACGTTAAGTCTATTGCTGTTGAGCCAACTAACTCTCCTGTTATTAGCCAAACGCTTGCCGGCGAAGAAATTAAACCTGGCCCTCATAAAATCCAAGGTATTGGTGCAGGCTTTATCCCTGGCAACTTAGATATGGACTTAATTGATGGTGCCGAGCTTGTATCTAACGAAGACGCAATTGCAATGGCGCATCAGTTAATGAAAAAAGAAGGTATTTTAGTCGGTATTTCGTCAGGTGCTGCGGTTGTTGCAGCTAAGCGAATTGCTGAAAAACCTGAAAACGCAGATAAAAATATTGTTGTTATCCTACCTAGTGCAACTGAGCGTTACTTATCAAGCCCAATGTTTGATGAAGAATTTAGTGAGCAAGAGTTAGTACAGTAAGTAATTTTAAGATTTTTAAAAGGATGCTTTAGGCATCCTTTTTTATTATTTATTATCCAATTTTCTATTTATTGCCCCCCATACCTTTACATCTTCCTAGATAAACCACACACTTTAAAAAAACTAATTAATAATAACTAATATGAAAAAAATCACGAGTTTATTAAGTTTGGTTATCTGTTTATTTTTATCAGCCTGTGGAGACGATACCAAAACACTTGGCGACACTCCTGGCGATACAGCAACCGCTTATTTTGATGCGCTTTATAACCAGCAAGACCTTCAAAAAGCCAGCACCATGGCAACACCCAATCTTACGCGCATCATGAAATCCTACGGCACTGCAAAACAGTTTTCCCGTAACTTAGTAAATATGCAATATGATGAAGTAACCATTGAAGTTGATATGACCAATATGAGCATCCGTGAACAATACGGTGATAACGCCAAAATAAACCTTATTTTTACCGGCTATTTAAATGGTGATAAAATTGACGAAATGCGCAGTGTAAAAATGCTTCGTAAAAAGGGCAAATGGTACATAGATAAAATAGTTGCCGACCCTTACGCTCGTTAAAATAAATGAATTAAACATAAAAAGGCCTTACATTTGTAAGGCCTTTTTGATCATGCTTGAGTTAGTATTTAAAGTACTGCACTAAAGATCACCTGGTTGAAAATTATCAACTGCAATGGCTTTCTTTCGTAACTTATTAGCGTGATGCATTGCATCAGCATCCGTTTGCTCTAACAACTTATTTTCAAGCGCATAATTTATAGCACCTTCAATATCAAGCGTTGCAGGCACACTGCCCTTACGCTGCCATTGTTTTAGATCTTTAAACTGCGCTTGCATATCATGCATAGCTAAAAATGCGCTTTCCATGACCCCTGTACCTGCATTTTCATCTACATAACATAAATGCGTTAAGCGGTTTCTAAATACACCCGGTTGAGTCATACGCTCACAAATACTTTGTGCTATTTCATCACTTGGTCTGTGGTAATGATTTCCAAGCGGGAATACGATACGTTTAAGGGTAAAATTAACAACCGGATTTGAAAAGTTTTTAAAGAAGCCATTAAACGCTTGGCCAATTTCAAATAATGAGTTCTCAATAGCATATTTTACAAATGGTAAATCAGCTTGTTGGCGCCCTTCGTCTTCATAACGTTTTAAAACAGTTGATGCTAAGTACAAATGACTTAATACATCACCCAAACGTGCCGATATCATTTCTTTTCGTTTAAGCTCACCGCCAAGCATTAACATAGCCACGTCTGTGCAAATAGCTAAGCCTCGGCTCATTCTGCTCAGTTGCTTATAATAAACAGCCGTTTCACCACCTACAGGCGCTTTAGCAAAATAACTACGTGTTAAGCCATGCACAAATGCCATACCAGCATTACTTGCTGCAAATATTATATGGTTCATTAATAAACCATCAAATTGTTCAAGTGCTGCGTCGTCATCTTCCATTGCAGCGGCTTCCATTTCTTTTAAAACAAATGGATGGCAGCGTGTTGCACCTTGGCCAAATATCATTAAGTTACGCGTTAAAATATTCGCGCCTTCAACCGTAATTGATACTGGAATACCCATATAGCCATGTGCCAAATAGTTATTAGGCCCTACTTGAATTCCTTTACCTGAATGAATATCCATTGCATCATTCATTACCGTACGACCCATTTCAGTCATATGGTATTTAGCAATCGCTGTTACAACCGACGGGCTTAATTTTAAATCAATCGCACCTGCGGTCATTAATCGGCACGACTCAAGTGTGTAAGTTAAACCACCAATACGTGCAAGTGCCTCTTGCACACCTTCAAACTGCCCTATAGATACACCAAACTGCTGGCGTACCATGGCGTATGCCGATGTCATTTTTGAAGCTAAATGTCCAGTTGCTGCACTTAATGCCGGTAGTGATATACCACGCCCTGCACTTAAACACTCAACAAGCATTCTCCAGCCACGCCCTGCACACTCTTGCCCACCAATGATCCAGTCCAGTGGTATAAATACATCTTTACCGTAAGTAGTACCATTCATAAAGGCCATATTAAGCGGATAATGACGCTCACCCGTTTCAACACCCGGATGATCGGTTGGTATTAGAGCACATGTAATGCCTAGCTCTTTCTTATCACCTAATAAAGCATCAGGGTCATACATTTTAAATGCTAAGCCGAGTACAGTAGCCACGGGTGCAAGTGTAATGTAACGCTTTGACCAATTTAAACGCAGGCCCATTACTTGCTCGCCATTGTGCTCACCCATACACACCACGCCTGAATCAGGAATGCTGCCAGCATCAGAGCCCGCCTCTGGTCCCGTTAATGCAAAACAAGGAACATCTGTACCATTAGCTAAACTTGGCAGCCAACGATCTTGCTGCTCTTTAGTACCATAGTGAAGAAGTAACTCGCCCGGACCTAAGCTATTAGGCACCATAACAGTGACTGCGGCTGTTAAGCTTTTAGTCGAAATTTTTGACACTATCGTTGAATTAGCAATTGCCGAGAACTCACGACCGCCAAATTTTTCAGGAATGATCAGCGCAAAAAAACCTTCTGTTTTTAGGTAATCCCACACTTCTTTTGGTAAGTCTTTGTCTTTTTGTACAATTTGATAATCATCAAGCATCGCCAATAAGGTTTCTACTTGGTTAGCCATAAATGCGTTTTCTTTATCGCTAAGCTCTGGTTTAGGAAAGCGGTGCAGTTTTTGCCAGTCTGGGTTACCACTAAATAACTCACCATCCCACCAAACATCACCTGCTTCCATCGCCTCTCGCTCTGTTTGCGATAATGGCGGAAGCACCTTTTTGAACATTTTAAACGTAGGACGACTAATCAAGTTTAGGCGAATATCTTTAACCGCAAAAATAACCACCACCACGACCAGCAATATTATAAATATTAACATGCGCACATTCCTTACACATTGAATGAAAATAGTAACTTAATTATGACCCATCTTAATTTAAATACAATCATTGCACGACGAGTCGTGAGCCTTAACGCATTCATTTTATTGTTTTAAACATCACTGCTATTATCAACGTTTTAATAACAATAAATTAAAGGAATAGCATGACCCCCTTTCGATTTAAACTAAGTATGAGCGCCTTAATGGTAGCAAGTACTCTTGCTTTAACGGCCTGCGATGCGCAAGTAACTATAGACACTACCGATTCAGCACACACTAAAAAAGCTGTAACAGCTAAAGATGCAAAAACATTTATAACAAACACAGAAAAAGAACTAAGTGCACTTTATTTAGAATCGAGCCGTGCAGAGTGGATTTACGCAAACTTTATTACTCATGATACGTCGGCTCTATCGGCTGAAGTTAACCGTAAAATGACAGAAACAGTCGTGCGTTTAGCAAATGAAGCTGCAAAATACGACGAACTAGAGCTTGATTACGATGCTCGCCGTAAGCTTGATAAACTAAAACTAGCACTTACACTTCCAGCCCCACAAGACGCTGATAAAACAGCGAAGCTTTCACAAATTGTCGCAGAGCTTGGCGGGCTATATGGTAAAGGTAAATACTGTAAAGAAGACGGCACCTGTTTAAGCCTTGGCGACATGACTTCAAAAATGGCCACCAGCCGAGATTACAACGAACTACTTGATTTATGGCAAGGCTGGCGTGAAATATCAAAACCCATGCGCCCACTTTACGAGCAACAAGTAGCACTTACCAACGAAGGTGCAAAGGAGCTTGGTTATGCCGATACGGGCGCTATGTGGCGCAGTAAATACGATATGCCTGCTGATGACTTCACCACTGAGCTTGACCGTATTTGGGGCCAAGTTAAACCACTGTATAACTCGCTACACTGCCATGTTCGCGCAAAGTTAGGTGAAAAGTACGGCACCGAAAAAGTACCTCAAGATCAGCCAATACCAGCGCACTTGCTTGGTAATATGTGGGCGCAAGCATGGGGTAATATTTACGATGTAGTTGCACCAGAAAACGCCGATCCGGGTTACGACGTAACCGAGTTATTAGCTCAAAATAATTACGACGAACTTAAAATGGTAAAAGGGGCTGAAAACTTTTTTACCTCAATGGGTTTTGACGCACTACCAGAGACATTTTACGAGCGTTCACTGTTTGTAAAACCAAAAGACAGAGATGTGCAGTGTCATGCATCAGCATGGAATATCGATAGCAAAGACGATTTACGCATTAAAATGTGTATTCAGCGCACAGGCGAAGAGTTTTCAGTTATTCACCATGAATTAGGTCATAACTTTTATCAACGCGCATACAACAAGCAGCCTTTATTTTATCAAGAAAGTGCAAACGATGGTTTTCATGAAGCCATTGGTGACACCATTGCCTTATCCGTTACACCAGGTTACTTAAAAGAAATCGGCTTACTTGAACAAGTACCTGATGAATCTAAAGATATTGGTTTATTAATGAAAATGGCACTTGATAAAGTCGCCTTTGTGCCGTTTAGCTTAATGGTTGATCAGTGGCGCTGGCAGGTATTTTCAGGTGAAGTAGCACCGGAAAATTACAATAAAGCATGGTGGGAACTACGTGAAAAATACCAAGGAGTGCAAGCTCCTATCGCACGTAGCGAAAATGACTTTGATCCGGGTGCTAAGTACCACGTTCCGGGTAACACGCCTTATACTCGTTACTTTTTAGCGCATATTTTACAATTTGAGTTTCATCGCAGCTTATGTGAAATTGCCGGTAACGATAAAGCCATTCATCGCTGCTCTATTTATAACTCAAAAGAAGCAGGGGATAAGCTAAACGCTATGCTTGAAATGGGTTCGTCTCGCCCTTGGCAAGAGGCGCTTGAAACTGTAACAGGTAAGCCGCAAATGGATGCAACAGCAATGCTCGATTACTTTGCACCATTACAAACTTATTTAGATAAACAAAACGAAGGCCGCAACTGCGGCTGGTAAATAGCGCTGAATAAAAAGCCCGCTCAAATGAGCGGGCTTTTTATTCATATTCTAATTTTCTGTTAAATTAGAACTGTAAGCTTACATTTGCAAAGTAAGCATCATAATCAGAATCATCCCAGTTATTGCCGTAACCTGCTTTTAAACCAACATTGTTGTTGAAAAAGTGTTGGCCACCAAGAGTGTAGTCATCATTTTTATTAACTGTAACAAACACCGATGTTGCTTTGCTGAAATAGTAGTTAGATGCTAATTCCCAGTTACTTGAACCGCCATCAACATCTTCAAATTTACCTTCAACAGTCAAGAAGTTACCTTGCTGTAAATCAACAAAGTACTTAGCTGCTACTGCACGGTAATCAAACTCATCATCTGCTGTTACTGTAAAGCCGATATAATCAGTGCTGTTTAACTGGTGGTTATACGCTAAGTCAAACACAAATTGATTGTCAGCATCTTCTACATCAACAAACGTTGCTTTTAATACAAGGTTTGGGTTAAAGAAGTAACCCGCTGAAAGTTCAATTACATCCGTGCTTGAGCCAAAATCACTATCGAGATTATTGTACTGTGCACCTAATACAAAATCTTCTACAAAATACTCACCGCCAATGCTAGTAACATCTCCAAGATCATTATCACTGTATGCACCATAAACATTTGTTTGCTTATTGATGTATTCAAATTGATCGTAAGGACCTAAAGTCGCTTTTGGAGAAAAATAATATGTTGAGTCAACACTTACTGTGTCATCACCATCTACGTCCACATATCCTACATGGCTGATTGATTGGTAAGTATCTGCGGCT
Source organism: Pseudoalteromonas sp. C8 (assembly GCF_011378685.1). Taxonomy (NCBI): domain Bacteria; kingdom Pseudomonadati; phylum Pseudomonadota; class Gammaproteobacteria; order Alteromonadales; family Pseudoalteromonadaceae; genus Pseudoalteromonas; species Pseudoalteromonas sp. C8. Next base: position 140,443 of record NZ_WTKT01000010.1, on the reverse strand, counting down.
ATTGCAGTGGTTGCAGCACTTGATAATAAAATGCTCGAAATGATAACGGCTAATTTTTTCATTTTAAATTCCCTATAAATATTACTTTTTATGCCTCAGCTGTCTAGCCAAAGTCGGGGCGCATCCTAACGCCAAAAAAAATGAACGAAAACTGAATAAAAGGTCAAATTAAACCCAGCGGAGTTGTAATAATTTATATGCAAATATAAATACAAAGTATCCATCAAATTTACAAGACAATATCATGTCATCATTTAAATTTAAAAAGTAACAAATACGGTACAAACTGTCGCTAAATTGAACACAACTTAATTATTCGATAAACCTCATCAATATAATTTCCTCTCACTAAATTTTTTTAATTTCTCAAAAAAATTACTTTGTTTAATTCATTATTTCTGTATTTATAATGAAAAATAGGTTTGTGTCAGTGCATATTTTTATCTGTTTTTTCCAATAACCATTGTTTACTAGCAAAAACAACTCCAATGCTTACTATTTTATAGCTATTATCATCGACTGCACTTAATGGCTTTAATAACAATTTAGCCATTCATGGCACTCTATTTATAACTTAAAGGAGTTATTTAGATGAGCATAATAAAGGCCGTAATTATGACTGGTAAAAGTTTATAGTTAAAAGCTCAAACATTTAAAACGACAAAGCCCGCTAAATTTAGCGGGCTTTTTAATATTACTTTTGTATTAACTAAGTACGGGACTTAATTAAAACTGAAAACGCATGTTAGCAAAGTACGCATCGTTATCAGAATCATCAGCGTTGTTTTCGTAACCCACCTTTACACCAATATTTTTATTGATGAAGTGTTGAGCACCAAAGCTGTAAGTGTCTTGCTTGTTGTAGTTAGCAAATACAGATGTTGCCTTTGAAAAGTAGTAGTTAGTTTCTGCTACCCATTGGTTTTGGGCATCATCAATGCTTTCGTATTTACCTTCAAAAGTAAGGTAGTTACCTTGCTGTAAATCAATAAAGTATTTAGCAGCTACTGCACGGTAATCAAAATCGTCGTCTGATGTAAGTGTAACACCTACGTAATCTGTGCTGTTTAGCATGTAGTTGTAAGCTAAATCAAATAATGCGTAATCATCGCCGTCTTTGTTTTCAACTAGTGTTACTTTTGCAAGTAAATCAGGGTTGAAAAAGTAACCACCCGTCAGTTTATAAAGCTCACTGTTAGAACCTGAATCTAGGTCTGTATTCTCGTAAGATGCGCCAACAACAAATTCATTAATGAAGTATTCACCACCAACTGATGTTAAATCGCCAAAGTCGTCATCAGCGTAGCCACCATATACGTTAGTTTGTTTATTGATGTATTCAAACTGATCGTACGGACCTAAAGTTTTTTTAGGAGATAAGTAGTAAATAGAATCTATAGCAACGGTGTCGTTGTTATCGCTATTTTTATAGCTTAGGTTACTAATTGAATTGTAGCTGTCTGCAGCAGCCGCAGTGCTAGATAATAAAATGCTCGAAATAATAACTGCTAATTTTTTCATTGTAAGACTTCCCTATGTACATTGCTTTTTATGCTCTAGCTGTATTGCTAAAGTCGAGGCACATGCTAACGTTAGGAAACTGAATGAAAACTTAACTAACCAGTTGTATTTATTAAGTTAATTGTAAGGAAGTGTGGTAAACTGTAAAATTAAAGTAGTTGCAACACCTAGTCAACAACTACTTAAAACATGTACAGCAGCTTAAAGCGCGTGTTGGCTAATAATACGATAAACATCGTTAATGTTATCGCCAGACTTAAACTCTTTACTAATTGGTGTTGGATCTGAGCCAACCCATATTTTTAGCTCGGCATCTAAGTCAAAATGGCCTGCACTTTCTTTACTAAACTTGGTAATTTTAGAGTAAGCAATACTCACCATTTCCATTTTAGAGCCGGTCATACCTTGCTTATCAATTAAGATTAAGCGCTTATTAGTAAAAATAAACATATCACGTACTACTTTATATGCTTTTTCTACTTGCTCACCCTCAATTAATGTATTGGCGAGGATTTTCTCTAAATCAGAATCGTCAACTTCGCTTGCATTACCCATAAGTCCGCTAAGTAAACCCATTATACTTTCTCCTGTTTAAATATTTGATTCTCTAATGTGTGACCATTAACTAACTGCCTGTACTGCCAGTGTTGTTGATGACAAAAATTCAGTAGTGCAATATCAAGTGGATCGCTCGTTGGTTGATACTCAACAACATATTCTTTATGCTGGCTCATATACACTCGGCTCACCCCTGCAATTGCTTGAAGCTGTTGCTCAACATTTTGATAAGCTTCGCTTAGCATTAATGTATAAAAGTGTTTATCGGTATTATTTGTTTTTGTTTGATGCTCGCTTAGTACGCCTTTATCTAAATGAAGTACCTGTGAGCATAGTCGCTCAAGCTCAGTTAAATCGTGAGAGCTTAAAATAAATGTAGCCTGCTCACTTAATTCAGATACTAGCTCACGTACTTCTCTGGCATGAATCGGATCAAGCCCTGCGGTTGCTTCATCAAGCATTACAATTTGTGGCGCGCCAATAAGTGCTTGCGCTATCGTAACGCGCTTGCGCATACCGTGCGATAAGTCCCCCGCACGCTGCTTTGCAATTTCTTTTAAGCCAACCAAGTCAAGTACACGTAGCGCCTCAGTTTGGCTTTGCTTAGCATCCATACCTTGCAGTTTTGCATAAAAAGCGAGTTGCTTATCTATATTAAAACGAGGGTCAAGTTGCGCGTCTTGCGGTAATGCACTTACTTTATTGAATAAAGCAGCGCTCCCTGGCTTATGCCCTAATATTTCAAGGCTGCCTTTACTTGGCGCTATATAGCCGCACAACAAACTAAATAAGGTGGTTTTACCCGCACCATTTGGCCCAACAAGCGCCACTGGCGCACCTTTATTAATCTCAAAGTCCACATTATTAAGCGCAAGTTTTGCACCATACGACTTACTCAAACCGCTGGCTGTAATCAATGGTCTCATAGTGAGCTCCTTGCAAAAATACGTTGAGCGACGATTAGTAACACCGCAGTTTGCACAAGGGGAATAGCCACAGCGCTTAATAATGGTAAATTTTGCCCCGCTAATAACTCTATTTGCACACCCGGAAATAAATAATCAAGCAAGCCCAATGCGGGTATTTGCCATTGCAATATACCAACTACAATACCGCCTGCTGCAAAATATAAAATTGCCAATACAATAGATAAACGCGATGAGCGAGCAAAGGTATTTATTAACGTCATAAGTGCTACAAATGGACACAGAGTAATCACTAATATTAAAAATATAGAAAGCGCACGGGCAAAACCACCAGCCAGTAAACTTGGATCTCTAAACCCTAGTACAGCAAGCGTAGCCACAAGAGTAATGCCCACTAAGCAGGCTAATACCGCTAATTGTCCTAAAAAACGACCAAACAGTATTTCAAAGCGAGTGGAGCGCAGTGATAAAAACCTTAGTGTGCCGCGCTCTCTATCGCCTACCGTTTGGTCGCTACAAATAAATAAACCAAAAACGGGAAAGCTATACAGGGCTATTAACCAGTACATAGCAAATTCGGCCTCAGGCCAATCCAATAATTTACTTAAACCAATAGAACCTGATATATCACGGGCTATTTGCTCAAAATCGGGCGCACTTACAATGCCTACTGCCTGCCCTATTGGGTAGCGTAGTATTATTAGCCACACCAATGCAAAGGCAGCTAATGCAATAAGTCCACGTTTAGTTAAAAACATACGTACAAGCTCAAATCCCGCTATTTGCGTTAATCGCCCTACGTTTATCGGTAATGGTGTTGCCATTGACTATCCTTAATGACTTTTTATTTTCTGTGTATTTATCCACACTAAGTGTAAACACCTTGAATTACCAGCAAAAAAAAGCCCACCTATGGTGAGCTTTGTAACAATACATTTAAATGTAACAGCATAAATTGCGATATAAATTATAAATGCTGCTTATAAACCTCAAGTGCTTGGCTTAAATCGCTAATTAAATCTTCAACATCTTCAAGACCAATATGCAAGCGAATAACCGGGCCTAAATCCCAACCTGTATTTGAACGCAGCCCTTTCATAGTTAAATTAGCGGTTACTAAACTTTCAAAACCGCCCCACGAAAAGCCCATTTTAATATGCTCAAGGCTATCTAAAAATGCATCAATCGCTTTTTGATTACCGGTTTTCATCACAAATGAAAACAACCCATTACTGCCATCAAAATCACGTTTAAAAAACTCATGCCCTGGGCAGGTTTCAAATGCAGGGTGGCGAATATGATCAACAAGCTCATGTTGTTCAAGCCATTTAGCTACTTCTATTGCTGCTTTTTCATGTTGATTTAAACGCACACCCATTGTACGCAGGCCTCTAAGCGCTAAATACGCATCATCGGCACTGGTACATTGCCCTAGTAAGTACGAGTTTTCGCGCAAGGTTGGCCAGTACTTTTTATTAGCAACAGCCACCCCCATCATCACGTCCGAATGGCCGACAATATACTTCGTTGCAGCCTGAATACTAATATCAACACCGTGCTCAAGCGGACGATAATGCAAACCGTTGCCGTAGGTATTATCAAGTATGGTCATTACGCTATGCTCATTGGCTACTTTTACCATAGCAGGCACATCTTGCACTTCCATCGTAATAGAACCTGGAGATTCTAAAAACAACACTTTAGTATTTGGCTGAATGTAGTCTTTAATACCTGCGCCAATGGTTGGCGGGTAGTAGGTTGTTGTAATGCCCAGTCCCACTAAAATTTTATCGCAAAAATCGCGAGTTGGTTCGTACACGTTATCAACCATTAAAATATGATCACCGGTTTTTAAAAACGATAAAAATACTTGGCTAATCGCCGCTGCGCCACAAGGGTATAGTGCACAGCCTTCGCCGCCTTCAAGTTCTGTAATCGCTTCTTGTAGTGCAAAGTGTGTTGTTGTGCCCCGGCGCCCATAAAATAACGTTTTATCGCCACGGGTTTTAGCCGCTTCTTTTAAATCTGCTACAGTATCAAATACAATGGTAGATGCACGCTGTACAACGGGATTTACTACGCCATGTGTATAGGCTTTTTTGCGCCCTGATGATACCAGCTGAGTGTTTTTATTACTTTTACTCGACATTGTTAATCCTTAAGGGTTTGTGCGCCAATGCTCAATTAAATAACGAGAAATAGAGTCGGTTCTAGGCAGCTTTAAATGCTCCCCTTCTTCGTGCCAATTACCAAATTGCTCTAAGTCTTCACGACTAAACCATTTTGCATCGTCTAGCTCTTCTTTATCTACGTTAATTTCCTCAGATGTCGCCTCTGCAAAAAAACCAAGCATAATGGACGATGGGAACGGCCATGGCTGAGATGCAACATAACGTACGTTATCAACCTCTATACCTGCCTCTTCTTTAACTTCACGCGCAACAGCTTGTTCCAGTGTCTCCCCTGGGTCTACAAACCCAGCAAGCGACGAATACATACCGGTGGGCCACGCGGCTTGGCGACCTAATAAACAGCGTTCTACTCCGTCAGCAAAGACTTTAGTAACCACCATAATTACCGCAGGATCGGTACGCGGGAATGTAGGATGCTTACAGTTTTCGTTTTCACATACACGAGAATGCCCTGCTTCCACTGAACGGTTTTTACTACCGCAGCGCCCACAAAAACGGTGCGTGGCATGCCAATAACATAAACCTCTTGCAAGTGCGGCTATTGAGGCATATTTAATGGTTACTTGAGGCCCATATTGGCGAATATCAAAAAATTGAGCGCCCTCTATTAAAGGCGTAAGTACGCTTTCATCCAGATCAGATACATCCAATGCAAACACACCATGTTTAGCATTATTTAAACCAACAAAAATAGCACTCGTTAAATCTAAATGCGCCACTTGTTGATACGTTAAATAGCTTACTTTAGGGGTATCTTTAATAAATAGGGTTTGATTATTTTTAACTAAAACCCATTTACTTTGCGCCGACATTTGCGCTTTAAGCCACGATGGGTCTTTACGAAAATTTGAGCCTCTGTCTAGTGGCATGTTGCTATAATGAAGCATGTAAGTCCTTGGTAACTCGTTATGCTTTAAAATTACCATAATCATTTAGCAAACCCAATTGATTACAGTAATAAAAAAAGCCTATATAAGGCTTAATTCATCTATTACGGCTTTGTATTAAAATCTCTCATGTTGCAGGCACTTAGCTTGCACTTTTTTAACTATTTTTTACTGTTAAAGGAGCAAAGTATTATCAATTAAATGAAATTGCTCTGCGCTTTGTTTTAATACCTCAGCGGTTAACCGGTCAGCACCGTATACATCGCACGGTACATTATATTGATTTTTTAAATGCCCAAGTAACAAAGCAAAGTCACCATCGCCAGAGAGCAAAATAACCTTATCAAGATTTTTACCCTGCTCTAACATGTCTATTGTTATACCTACATCCCAATCGCCTTTAGCACTTCCATCACGGCGTTGAATAAATGGCTTTAGCTTTACGTCAAAACCAATCGCACGCAAAATATTTTGAAACTGATTCTGCTTTTCATCACCTCGATAAATAGCGTACGCAAAAGCACACTCAATATTGTATTGCGCCTGCATTACCCGCCAAAACGCATTGTAGTCAAAGTTTTTTCCGTAACTCTCGCGGCACGTGTAATAAATATTTTGCACATCAACAAAAATACCTACGCGTGGTTTCGTGCTTTGCTGCTCGTTTTGTAAAGTCATTTAGTGTCCTAGTGAGGATTAATAGCAATAAAAGTAACGTTATAAAATAAGTGTACCTTGCAATTTATATTTAAGTAACCTAAATTAGTTACATACCCTTATGTAACCAATATTGGTTACATATTAAAAAGTAACCATTTTGAGATTTTTATGATTGGTGTGATCAGCGGCGATATTATTAAATCGCAAACAATCCCTAAGCAGCAATACGATGCCATGCTTTATCAACTAGAGCAAAGTTTGCGAAACATTTCGGGGGAGCAAACACTTTGGAATATATACCGAGGCGATGCCTTTCAGTTACAAGTTAATAATCCTGAGCTCCTTTTTAAAAATGCCATACTTGTATATTTACACCTTAAATCGTCAGGTTATGAGCTACGGCAAAGCTTGGCACTTGGGCAAATAGATAACCCACGCAGCGATATAAAAACAGCAACCGGTTCTGCTTTTACCCTTTCGGGGCAAGGCCTTGATAAAATAGGTAATCAACGCTTTGTTTTTAATATTAATGAGCAGCAGCTTGATGAAAGCTTAAATCTTAATTTAGCCTTTGCCGACGTATTACTCACTAAAATCACGCAAAAACAAGCAAATGCCCTGTATGTCTATTTAACATCATCAGACAACAGCCACGCGGCACTGGCTAAAGAGCTTAAAACAAGTCGCGAAAATGTAACAAAACTACTAAATTTAGCGCACTACCAACTTATAGAACGCTTTATTAAACACACACAACACGTTATAAAAAATATAATTAAAGGAGGTGAATAATGCAGTTTTCACTTTTACTGGTCGCGCTTATTATTGGCCACTTACTCGCTGATTTTTACTGGCAACCTATGAGTTGGGTAAACGACAGAAACACCCGTCACTTTAAAGCCAGTAAGCTTTATTTTCATGTACTTGTGCATGGTGTAACAAGTGCACTCATTATTACCGTGTGGGAATACACATTCGGGTGGCAACAACTAAGCAGTGTTTTAATTGCCACGGCGAGCATTATGCTGAGCCATTACTTTATTGATATAGCTAAATCGTATTCTAATAAAGGCGTGGTGCCTTTTTTACTTGATCAAATAGCGCACATACTCGTTATTATTGCGCTCAGTATTTGGCTAACTGATAACAATAGCTTTATGGCAGCAATTAATAATATGCTCACTGATCCCAAAATACTGTGGGTGGTATGCGGTTATTTAATTATTTTAAGTCCTAGCGCCGTATTTATAAGAATGATGTTAGAGCGTTTAACAAGTAACTTTTCAAGTACTGGTAGCTTACCATTTGCAGGGCAAAGCATAGGTATGCTTGAGCGCGTACTTATGCTGAGCTTTATATTGCTTGACCAATTTGCAGGGCTTGGCTTTTTACTTGCGGCAAAGTCGGTATTTAGGTTTGGTGATTTAAGTGCAAGCAAAGATAAAAAACTTACCGAGTACGTTATGCTCGGCACACTACTTAGCGTAAGTGTTACTTTATTTGTCGGCTTGGGTATTAACTATTTAATCAGGTAGGCAATACAGTAAGTACAAATTACAGGCAATAAAAAACGCGCTGCTTCTATTTATTCAAAAGAAGAGAGCGCGTTTTTTGTATCAGCCTTTAACCAAGTTCTAAATTAATTAAACGCCAATATGATCATTAATCGTTATTTGTGCGACGACGGCGTTGGCCACTACCGCCAACAGATTCACGCTTTGCCCATGGGTTTTGCGCGCTGTCATCTGTTTTAGCAGCTGGCTTTTTAGAACCACCACGGCGTGGGCCGGTACCATTACCACCATTATTTGGCTTTTTACTGTTAGGCTTGCTGCTATCAGATTTAGGCTTATTGAAAGGCTGCTTTTTCTTAGGCTTTTTAGACGGCAGTGGGCGAGCATCTAATGCGCGCTCTGCTACTGGGTTAATAGGCTCAAAACCGTCTTCTTCAGCACGTGGGATAAGCTCACCAATAAAGCGCTCAATACCGTATAAATCAACAGCATCTTCTGTTGTTACAAACGAAATCGCATGACCCGACGCACCGGCACGGCCTGTACGGCCAATACGGTGAACGTAATCTTCATATACATTTGGTAAGTCGTAGTTAACAACATGCGGTAATTCAACAATGTCTAAACCACGTGCAACAATGTCTGTTGCTACTAGTACGCGTACTTCACCACTTTTAAAACCATCAAGTGCTTTAACACGTGCGCCTTGTGATTTATTACCATGGATAGCCGCGCCTACAATGTCATCGCGCTCTAGTTGTTTAACTAAGCGGTTAGCACCGTGCTTTGTGCGGCTAAACACTAATACTTGTTGCCAATCGTTAGTACGAATTAAGTGGCTTAGCAATGCTGTTTTACGTGTTTTATCTACCGCATAAACACACTGAGTAACACTTTTTGCAGTAGTATTTTTTGCAGCAACTGAAATTTCAACAGGGTCATTAATTAACCCTTTTGCTAATGCACGAATTTCGTCAGAAAATGTAGCCGAAAACATCAAGTTTTGACGTTTAGCAGGCATTTTAGCAATTAAGCGTTTAATGTCGTGAATAAAGCCCATGTCTAACATGCGGTCAGCTTCATCGAGTACAAGCACTTCAACGCTATCAAATTTAACTGCATTTTGATTATGTAAGTCGATTAAACGACCCGGCGTTGCTACTAAAATATCAACACCTTTACGAAGACGCTGCATTTGTGGGTTAATTTTAACGCCACCGTAAACTACAAATGAGCTCACATCCGAATGCTTAGCGTACTCTTCAACGTTTTCGCTTACTTGCAAAGCAAGCTCACGTGTAGGCGTTAAAATAAGTGCACGTACGTGGTTACTTTTAGCTTTAGGGCCTGACGACAAACGCTCAATAAGTGGTAATGTAAAACCCGCTGTTTTACCTGTACCTGTTTGCGCTGCTGCCATAACATCACGGCGTTCAATAATTGCAGGAATTGCTTGAGCCTGAATCGGCGTTGGCGTTTCATAGCCCTTTTCTAAAACCGCATTAACCAAAGACTGTGATAAACCTAAACCTTCAAAACTCATATAAACTCTCTTTTAAATTAGGCTACGTTAGCCAGTTGCGCGCATTATACCTGTAGTAGCTAAGAATGCATGCCATTATTTACGTTGCGAGCAATTGAGCATAGCTTAATAAAATTAAACCTGTGCTCAAGTTGCTTAAAAATGCAAAAAACGGCCATAAGCCGTTTTATATTTATACTTAATTACTCTAAGTATAAGAGTTACTTAACACCTAACTCACGCAGGCGTTCTTGCAAGTAGCTATCTGCCGTGTAGCGCTCTGAAAGCACAACATCTGGATGCGGGTGTAAAAATAACGGCAGTGATATACGCGATTTAGTAGATGCTTTGCCCGTTGGGTTAATTACACGGTGAATTGTCGATGGGAAATACCCGCCCGACGCTTCTTGTAGCATGTCGCCAATATTAATAATTAAGCTGCCAAAATCACATGGCACGTCTAACCAACCGCCATCTGTTTTTTGAACTTGTAAACCAGGCTCATTAGAAGCTGGCAATACAGTCAATAAATTAATATCGCCGTGAGCTGCTGCGCGAATAGCACCTGGCTCTTCATCACCCGTCATAGGCGGATAATGTAGGATACGTAACAATGTTTGCTCAGAGCCTGCAATCATGTCTTTTAAATCAATCGAAAACTTAGCACGTACATCAGCCGGAGATTCAGCCTGAACCCAGCTTAACAATGTGCCAGCAAATTCACTTGCTAAACGGTAGTATTCACGTACATCAGCTTCAAGCTGGGCAGGAACGCGACCTTTAGGGTACACATGGAAGTACTCTTTAATGTCTTTTATTGTAAAGCCTTTCGCTACTTCAGATACTGAAGGCGGAAAGTAACCGTCTTGAGTGTCTTTAGAGAATAAAAAGTCGTGCTTTTGCTCTGAGTTAAAAAAGTCTTGCCAATTTTTGTAAATAGACTCAACTAAAGACTGTGGGATTGGGTGGTTTTTTAAAACGCCAAATCCAGTATTTCTTAACGATTCAACAAATTGTGCAGCCGCATCGGGAGCTTTATAATCAACAGTAGGTAATTGCATTGTACGTTCCAGTGAATAGGTTGTGTGAAGTGAGTTGCTTTTAATAGTGCTAAATTACTTATATAAAGTAGCAAAGCCTTCATTATAGCGCTATGCGAGGATAGACAAATGACCTCAAAAACATAAGGACATATGTCCGCAAAGCATAGTCACCGCCACTTGGCTTGATCAAGATCAACTTATAAAAAAACGTTGAATTTGCAAGGTTTAGTGCTTATATATGGTCTACTAGGGCGTGCTGACCTTTGGTGGGTGAATTTGTAGCAGACTGTTTGGTATTTAAGCAAGGCAGAGCCTGTGATGTGTGGTTGTTCCCCATAAATAGGCGATAACGCAGCATAAATGCCAAACATGCGCTACCCTTTGGGTTCTTTCTAGGGACGATTAACTCTTTGTTGCTCGGTTTTTACTTAGTCCACTAGGTTACAAACCTCGCGCCGCGATTTAATCGCCCCTAGATTGAACAAATTTCAATCCACAACGGTCAACACGCCCTAATATATTTTATTTGTGTAAATAAGGCTCCCCATGCGACAAAAAGTATCTTTTAAAAGCGGCGATTTAGAACTTGCCGGCCAACTTGAACTTCCCTCTGGTGACGTTAAGTTTTACGCGCTATTTGCACACTGCTTTACCTGCGGTAAAGACATTGCAGCAGCCACTCGTATTAGCCGAGCTTTAACACAACAAGGCATTGCCGTACTACGTTTCGACTTTACCGGTTTAGGTAATAGCGATGGCGACTTTGCTAACAGTAACTTTTCATCAAACATTCAAGATTTAGTATCTGCGGCAAATCATTTACGTGAGCATTTTGCGGCGCCGCAACTACTCATTGGGCACAGTTTAGGCGGGGCTGCCGTTCTTGCTGCTGCGGAGCATATTCCTGAAGTATCGGCTATTACAACCATTGGTGCACCGTCAGATGCGCAGCACGTAGCGCATAATTTTGAAGCACACCTTGATGAAATTAACGCAGCAGGTGAAGCTAAAGTAAACTTAGCCGGCCGTGAATTTACCATTAAAAAGCAATTTATTGACGATATAGCCAAGTACGATAAAAGCCACATAAGTAAACTTAAGCGCGCATTATTAGTAATGCACTCCCCTATTGATGCGACGGTAAATATTAGTGAAGCTGAAAAAATTTATGCATCAGCCAAGCATCCTAAAAGCTTTATTAGCCTAGATAACGCCGATCACTTACTTACTAATAAAAACGATGCCGACTACGCTGCACAAATAATTGCAACGTGGGCAAACCGTTATGTTAAGTACGACAAAACTAAATACACGGCAAGTTTAACGGGTGGCAATGTACTCGTTGAAGAAAAAGACCATGTATTTACTCAGCACGTAAGTACAAAAGATCATACTTGGCTTGCAGATGAGCCAATAAAAGTAGGTGGTAAAAACTTAGGTCCTGATCCGTATCATCACTTATTAGCGGGGCTTGGTGCCTGTACGGCCATGACACTGCGTATGTACGCTACACGTAAAAACTTACCACTGGAACATGTAAAAGTAGAGCTTGATCACACTCGCGATTACAACAAAGATTGCGACGATTGTGAGCAAACAGGTAACCTTGAAGCCATTACCCGTAAAATCACCTTACGTGGCGACTTAACAGAGCCACAACGCCAGCGTTTACTCGAAATAGCCGACAAATGCCCTGTGCATAAAACACTACATAATAACCCTGTTATTGTTAGTGAACTGGTAGAGTAACTACCATAAAATTAATATAGCGCAGCTAACACTGCGCTATGCTTTTAAATATAAGATTGATTAAAATTTATTAAAAAATTGTATAGCTTCAATATTAACCAAAGCTGTAGGATCACACGTATACTCAAATTCTTCCACCTGCTCAGTACTGTGCTTATTCGGTGATGAGAGAATTGCGGACTCTGAGGCATAAGCTTTTAAGAGAACACCTCCTGATTCAATTGCGTTTAGACCACTACCAAACATCTCTGCAACACTTTGCAAAGGAGTCCAACAGAAACCAATCTTATTTTGATCATATAAAAATTGGCACTCACCACGATATAGTACCAATGCTTTCCCGGTGTATTTTGGAAGAGTCAACTTTAAGACACTGAGTAAGAGTTTATCATTTGAAAGCTTACGCCTTAATTGCCCTCCGTTCTCAGTCCAAATAAGATGAACTTTATCTTTTTTAATATGTAACTCGTCATATGATCTTAATATAAATTTAAAAGCTTCTGTCCAAATTGAACCTTTGAGATCACAAGTATAAATGCCAGTTACAAATTTACGGCCTACTTGCTCATATAATTCCATTGTTACTCGTTCCTAAAGCTTATTAGTATCTAAAAACGCCCCTACTTCTTTACTCATTCTATCCACCAGCCATTTTGGTCCACCATCGTACATATCGTTATGGCGCGATTTTTCTATTAGTGTTTGTGTAACAGGAAACGCATCCAGCTCTGAATCGTTTAACAACACATTCGCATCAGCTGGGTAATCACTACCGCGAAGTGTAAGTACGCGAATGTTTTTATTGCGCGGGATCAACATGCGGCGATGATCGAGCGTAATAATAGTGCTAACTTCGTTTGGATAAATAGAGCCATATAATGCGGAAATATCACCGCCATTAGAATGCCCAAATAAGGTGAGTTTTGTAAAGTCGTACGCTGGGTATTTACTCGATAGCTCATTAACTAAAAACTTAAGCGTTACTACGCCACGGTGCCAATTTTCCATACGTGTTGTTAAGTAAGGCTGCTCACGATTAAGGTCAGGGTCGGTTTTTAATTTATGTGCAACGGCTACTGTTAAGTATCCACGCTGATTAAACACATTACTAGCAAACGTGTATTCGTTATGGCTAATCCCGTAGCCCGCATTAATAAACGCTACAGAGCATTTTACTTGAGCTGTACACTTAGCATTGTTACTTGGTAATGTAATATTGATAGGAATAGTGCGATTGCGGCTTTCATCAGTTATAACGCCATCGTTTGCATAGCTTGTTGCGCCTATTACTGATGTGCTTATAACTGATGTACTTAGAGCTAGTGCGCTTAATATAAAAAGCTTTTTAAGTGTTTTTTGCATATTTAAATTTATATAAATTATTGTTTTTAATTAAAAATAACTTTTACTTTATAGCTTTGCATTCTCTATTGTCAAACTATGCGATAATAGCCGCCATTGTTTAAATATATTTAGTAAAAGATCCAATAAATGAAATCATACAATAGCATTCAAGAACGTATAGAAATCCTAGAAGACAAATTAACTGCAATACATGACGAAATCGAAACACTAAAAGCACCTGCTAAAAACAACAATGAACGTATTATTTTTAAGTTTATTGAAACAGGCAGCACAGGTAAAACGAAGGATTTTGTTCGTGAGTTAGGTATTAAATCACCGCGTGACGGTTTGTTTTCGTCAGGTGACGTTACAAAACTAATTAAAGATGGCGCTGAAGATATTTCACCTGCGTTATTAGAAATCGCAAGACAGCTTGCCAGTGCACGTAATAAAAATGGCCCAAGCCGTTAATTACCCAGTCACGCAGTATCTAGAAGCCCAGCCAAGCTGTCGCTTCTAGATATGTAATCATATTAAACTAAATTAATCACACAATTCTATATTAAGGCTGGTAAGCAAATTAAGTGCTTCGAAGCGATCAAACTTAGCATTCGCTAAAATATTATTATTCAAATCTATATTAAACGCTGTAGCACCTACAAAATCACATTTTGTTAAGTTAGTTTGAAAAAACTCACTATCGCGAAAATCTGTTCCTGTAAATTCACTACCGCTTAAATCAGCGTGTCTAAAATCAACATTTTTGGCAAAGCAGTGTGTTAGTTTGAGGGCTTTGAGGGTTAATTCAAAAAAAGAACTATTACTGAGCTCGCAATAATTAAAACTCACCGGTGCGTTAATACTAAGCGCTGGCCAATCTACATCAGCCCATTGCAAACTATTTAATTTACAGTGGCTAAAACTTACATTTTCAAGCGAGCTGTAGTTCCATTTTAGTGACGATAAATTACAGTTTTTAAAACTACATTCTATAAATCGGCAATTTTTAAACTGCCCGCCTGAAAAGTCGCAATCGATAAATATACATTCTTCAAACTCAGAGTTTTCAGTTAGCTGCTCTGCGTACTGCAAAGCATTAAATTGCTCATCAAAATACTGGTTATTGTTACTTAACAACACAATTCACCTATTAAATTTAACCCGTGTAGCCATTACTTTTAGGTAAATCTTTTTTAAGCGCAAGCACTGCAATAAAAATCAAAGCAAATAGTGGAAATAGCGCTAAACAGCCACCCACAAAAGCTAAAACACCCGGCATAGTACTTTTACGCTTACCTATTTTATAGCTAATTACAGCAAAAATAGGAATACACAGCACAATAATAAAAACTAAAAACTCACCAAATAAGGTTGCATTGATCGACATAATAATTCCTTTTCATCTGTTCGTTTAAAATACACTCTGCAGCAAATTTAACCATAAAAAAACCCTTAAGCATATAACTTAAGGGTTTTTAAATTTAGCTCAAAAAAGCGAAACAAAGATTACTCTTCGTTAGGTATCGCTTTTTCTACAACACTTATTGCAAGTTCAGCTAACGAGTCAAGGTTAGGTTTGCTTGGCGCGTTGGTTAATAAACACGACGCTTGTGTTGTTTTAGGGAAAGCAATAACGTCACGAATGTTATCTGTACCACATAAAAGCATTGCTAAACGGTCAAGACCAAATGCTAAACCTGCATGTGGTGGTGTGCCGTATTTAAGTGCATCAAGTAAAAAACCAAACTTGTCTTGTTGCTCTTGCTCGTTAATACCTAAAATTCTAAATGCAGTTTCTTGCATATCTGCATTATGAATACGTACCGAACCGCCACCAACTTCGTAGCCGTTTAATACCATATCGTAGGCATCTGAAATAGCAGCTGCTGGGTTTGCTTCAAGCTCACTGGCGTTAATGTCTTTTGGTGCAGTGAATGGATGATGTACAGCATGTAATGTGCCTTCGTCATCTTCTTCAAACATTGGGAAGTCTACAACCCAAAGTGGTGCCCAGCTATTAAGGTTAGTGATTTCTAAATCAACACCAATCTTAACGCGCAGTGCGCCCATTGCTTCATTTACTGTGTTGCGCTTATCGGCACCAAATAAAATGATATCGCCAGACTGTGCATTAGTACGCTCAAGTAATTTAGTAATTACGTCTTCGCTTAAAAACTTAGCCACTGGTGATTGAACGCCTTCAGCGCCCGCAGTGTGGTCGTTTACTTTCATCCACGCCATGCCTTTAGCGCCGTAAATACCAATAAACTTAGTGTAATCGTCAAGCTGTTTACGAGAAAGCTTAGCGCCACCCGGTACAGTTAACACAGCAACGCGACCTTTTTCGTCGTTAGCCGGACCTGAGAAAACATTAAACTCTACGTCTTTAACTAAATCTGCAACATCAACTAATTTCATTGGGTTACGTAAATCTGGCTTATCAGAACCGTAAAGGCTCATTGCCTCGCTGTAAGGCATGATTGGAAAATCGCCTAAATCAACGTTTAGCAATGTTTGCCACATCTCGCGGATCATTTTTTCAGTCATACCACGTACTTGATCAGAACTCATGAACGAGGTTTCTATATCTATTTGGGTAAATTCTGGTTGACGATCGGCACGTAAATCTTCATCACGGAAACATTTAACAATTTGGTAGTAACGGTCAAAACCCGACATCATCAACAATTGCTTAAATAACTGTGGAGACTGTGGTAAAGCGTAAAAACTACCTTTGTGAACGCGGCTTGGTACTAAATAATCGCGCGCACCTTCTGGCGTTGCTTTAGTAAGTACAGGTGTTTCGATGTCTAAAAAGCCGTTTTCATCTAAAAAGCGACGAACAAAGCTGCTTGCTTTAGCGCGTAATTTAATACGGTCACTCATTTCTAGACGACGTAAATCTAGGTAACGGTATTTTAAACGACGCTCCTCTGAGTTTACTTGGTTAAAATCAAGCGGTAATGGCTCAGAGCGGTTAATAATATTAAGCTCTTTACCTAAAATTTCGATCTCGCCTGTTGCCATGTCTTTATTTACTTGGCTGTCTGGGCGTGCGCGAACAATACCTTTTAACTGAACACAAAATTCTTGGCGAAGTGTGTTAGCTGAACTCATTAACTCTTCAATGTCAGAGTCGAATACAACTTGTACTAAACCTTCTCTATCGCGTAAATCGACAAAGATAAGTCCACCAAGGTCACGTCGTTTGTTGATCCAGCCACATAGTTCAACTTCTTGATCTACGTGAGTTTTATTTAGCTGTCCGCAATATATAGAGCGCATAGTTTTCCTGTCAGATAAAAGGCTTAAACGGCTAAACTTATTTGTTTTAAGGCGTGTGATTTAAAAAACAGGTCACCACAATACAAATAAAGCCGCTAGCAATCTAAAAATAATCAAATTAAGCCCTGCATTATACCCAAGTAGTATCAAGATGCTAGGGCGTGTGCCGCTTTTACCCCTGAATTTACAGCAGCTCGTTTTGTTATTTGCTACACTATCGCCACTTTATAATAAGGCGCTAGTTTGTATGTTATATATTGGATGCCCGCAGTGGTCGAGCAATGCATGGAAAGGCAATTTATTTTCAAGCCAATGTAAAAACGCCGATATGCTTAGCCAATACGCTCAGCATTTTAATTCAGTTGAAGGCAATACCAGCTTTTACGCCGATCCATCGCCAAGCACCGTGTTACGCTGGGCAAATAGCGTTCCCGACGATTTTAAATTTACTTTTAAGTTTAATCGTCGCTTTAGCCACGAGCTGCACCTAACTAATGTTCAAACCGAGCTTACTGATTGGCTTAACTTGTTTACCCCTATTTTAGAAAAAACTGGGCAGATCATGCTGCAATTACCTAAAGCATTTGGTCCTGGTGACTTACCCAAACTCGCCCAATTTATTAGCCTATTACCAAAAGAGGTTAATTACGGCGTAGAGGTACGTCATACTGCGTTTTTTCAAAAGGGTGAAGCCGAAATAGCGCTTAACCAATTATTAATGGCAAACAACATAAATCGCATATCGATGGATACTCGCGCCCTATTTGCGGTAAAACCAACAACCGAAGCGCTAATAGATGCACAGCAAAAAAAGCCCCACTTACCGGTACATGCAATAGCTACTGGCACAGAGCCTATGGCGCGCTTTGTAATAGCCGGTTTACAAAATGACTTTAAACCCTTTTATAAACCGTGGCTAAGTAAAGTAAAACAATGGCTTGATGAAGGAAAAACGCCTTATGTGTTTCTTCATACAGCAGATAACCGAGAAGCACCGTTATTAGCTCGCCAGTTTTGTAAGGACCTTGGTTATGATCACAAAGCATTAAACCCATTTACTGGCGAAAAAGAAGCCCACCAGCAAGCACTTTTTTAAAAGTAAAACGACAGAGAAATAATAATAATGAGTGAATACGCACGTTACTTTACCGGCTACCCAGCTAACATTGTTGAGCAAGTATTAAGCCTTATAAATAACAAAAGGGTACGTGACTACTTACTTAAAAAGTACCCGCAAGCACATACCATTACTAGCGATAAACTACTTTATAGCTATGCAACCGAGCTTAAAAAACAGTATTTAAAAAATGCGCCACCATTTGGTCGTGCAGCATTTAAAAAGCAAGGTGACATGGTTACTAATGCACTTGGTACACATACGTATCGAATGCAAGGTAAAACCCGCAAACACGATTTAGCGATAAACAGCGACTTGCTCCGCGCTCCCGAGCCATTATTAAAAACGTTAGTGGTACATGAGCTCGCCCACTTTAAAGAAAAAGATCACAACAAAAGCTTTTATCAACTTTGCTGCCATATGGAGCCGAGTTATCACCAGCTAGAGTTAGATTTAAGAATTTTTTGTGTTGTCGTCGCAATGGGAGAAAATCCTTATTTAAAATAAGGATTTTACCGTTGTTTAACTGAGTGAAAATAACGCCCATGCTTAAGTTAATATTTCCTTCCATAACCAAGCGTTCATACCCAGTCTTTTATCCACGTAAGCAGCTCACAACTTAACGCCTGTCCTTAATAAAACAAAAAAATTTAAAACTACATAATTGCCCTACATTTGAGAACTACACTCTTAATAGCTAATTCTTTCTATGTACTCTTTATCTTTGGAGTTTTAAATGATGAAAAATACCCATGCCTTTTTACTCAGTGCACTGTGCTGTGTAACCTTAATTGCCTGCAACGAGCAAAACAGCCAATCGCTTGAACAATCAAAACTCAATGATTTTACTCTAACCAGCTCAAAAGTAAGTGATGGCGGTAACTTGCCTATTACTTATACGTGCGATGGGCAAAGCATTAGCCCCCCACTTAACTGGAGCGGTGCACCTGACACAACCAAATATTATGCGTTAATTATGGATCATAAAGCGCCAGAGGGAATGCATTGGTATTGGACCATGTACAATGTTACCGCCGATAAAACACAAATTAAAGCGGGCGAAACTCTCGGTGAAGTAGGCTCTAATAGCGTAAACGATTTAAACCAATACGCGCCGCCTTGCTCTAAAGGTCCGGGTGAAAAAAGCTATACTTATACTGTGTACGCGTTATCTGCACCGGTTACCTTTAATAGCGATACAAAAGTAGATCGCTCAGCATTACTCGCCGTTGTAAAAGATATTACTCTCGATACTGCAAGTATGACGGTTAAATACTCGCGAAGCGCTAATAGCGCCGAGCACAAACCTAATGCAAGACCAAAACCAAATGAGCAACCAAAGCCTGATAAATCATATTTAACCGCTAACGTAAAATCACCTCGTTGCGATGCTATTACACAATCAGTAAGTAATGCAGGGTTTGATAAAAGCGTATCTGTTACGTGCGACGAACAATATGCTTATATTGCCTCATCTACTTATCCTGATCATGAAGTAATGACTGGTATTACAGGTACTAACGAGCAAATACCCGTTCCAGCTAAAGGCTACGCCGCACCTATAAAGCTAAATCCTAAAAAAGCAAAAGCAATTACTACAATTGATGCAGCCGTAGGTGTTGCCGTTAATGGCGTACCAATATACGACTATTCTTCGCAAGGCGAATTGGACGTAAATAGCTACGATGAGAAACACGACACGTTAGCACTCGGACAGTTAGATATATGCGGCGGACACGCAGGACGAGGTGATGACTACCATTACCATGTATCGCCAACGTGTATGATTGACACAATGAAAAACCAATCAAGCGATGCCATTATTGGTTGGGCTTACGATGGTTACCCGCTGTATGGCAGTAAAAACCCAGACGGCAGTGCAATTGCCAAAAGTGACCTTGATGTATGTAATGGGCAAGCCGACGACACATTTGGCTATCGCTACCAAACATCAGCTACGCCGCCGTATATTATTCAGTGCTTAGTAGGTGAAGTAGATACCGCAAAATTACCAAGAGTGTCACCACTTAGTGGCGATACTCAAGGTATAAGAGCCTCCTTGCGCCCGCCACAAGGAGGCGTTGAAAACTTAACGCACACAATCTCTGAAAACGGCAGCCGTACAATGAGCTACTCATACAAAGGCGAAAGCTACTTTACTACCTACAGCCCTGCATCACAGGGAAAAGACTGCTATAGCTTTAAACAAAAAACTATCAGTAATGGTGGCAAAGTTCAAACAGGTACATTTTGTAGAGGTCCGCAACCAAATCACCTTACTCCTACAGTCACTAAGCAAAATACAAATTCTGCCATTACAGGCAAGCATAACTTAAAGCTAGAAGCATGGGCTGATAACTGGTTTACAGCCTACATAGGCGAGCAGTTACTTGTTGAAGATTCTGTGCCTATAACTACAGAGCGTTCATTTAATGCCGAAAGCATTACGTTTTCTGCAAACTACCCTATTGAGCTTAATTTAATAATTAAAGACTTTAAGCAAAACAACACTGGGCTTGAATACATCGGTGCTAAAAATCAGCAAATGGGTGATGGCGGTTTTATTATGCAACTTACCGACACCGATACAAATAAAGTAGTTGCCGTAAGCGATCAAAGCTTTAAATGCGAAATACTTCACAAAGCGCCGCTTAACAAATTATGCGAAAGCGAATCAAACCCTGTCGCAGGCGAAGGGGTTTGTACGTTTATGTCAAAAGAAGCGCCAACTAACTGGCTACAAAGTAACTTTGATAACGCAAACTGGGCTAATGCAGTAGAGCACAACTTTGCCGATGTAGGACCAAAAGACGGTTACGACGATATTAACTGGGATGAAAACGCAAAATTCATATGGGGCGAAGACTTAGAAACCGACAACACCCTTATTTGTAAAGCAACTATTGAGCAACCTCAATAAACAAAAAGGTCAACCGCCTCAATAAAAGGTAGTAATTATGTATTTTTTTAAAAAATTAAAATGGCTAATGCTAGCGTGTATTTTAACAAGTGTGAGCGCTCAAGTGTGCGCCCATGTATTAAAAAACACAACAGCCCAAGTGATTTTAAGAGACGGGCAAGTTGAGGTTAAAGTATTAACTAATGCTGAGCATTTAATTTCAGCGCTGCAAAGCGAGCAAGCATGGCTTATGGGCGATATTGATAAGCTTATGCCTACAAACTTAAGTGCAGAGCAACAAGAAGAGTTTGTAAAAAATGCACTTAAACAAAAAACGAGCTTACGTGTAAATCAGCAAGTTATCGTGTTTGAACGCGTCGCTTTTACCACCAGCAACAACGAAGCGCACGACCTAGAAATTGTTTTTCAAGCGAAGCACACATTTACAACAGTAGATGAGCTTGCCATATCGTTCCCTAAAAGTTTAGGCGCAGTACACGCAAGCTTTGTAAAACCACAATATAAGTTACTGGGTGCTGGCGATACCGCAAAAATAAAGTTCTAGGCCAAGAATCAACATACCTAAAAGCTTACTTAAAAAGGATTTTAGTAAGCAACTCCTTAAATACGCTAATTGTAGGCACATAATCAATATGCAATACTGCTTGGTACGTTAACGTCATGATCTTTACTATTTGCCAATCAGTGAAATTAATACATAAATTCTTTTTAGCTTTTTTTATCACTAATATCGCCCTTGTTGGGCTTATGTTTGTGTTTATATACATGACCTTTTCGTCAGGTTTTAACGACTTTGTTGAACAAGAAGAAACAAAACATGTAGCAATGGTTAAGCATCAACTTATTGAGCTTTATAGCGAATTAGGCAGTTGGCAACCCATTACGCAAAACACGCAATTATGGCGCTCTATTGTGGAGCCGCAAAAAAAGCCAGGCGAGCCTAAAACTAATAAACACACAAGCACCCCACCCAAACCAAATAGCAGTAAAGCAACGCCCTCTTTATTGTGGGTACACTTACCTGCGGGTTCCCTTAAAACAGGGCAACGTATAAGTTTATATGATCAAAATAAAAAAGTTGTTGTTGGTAGAGCTAATTTAAACGACAACCCACATATAGAACCTATTTTATTAAACAATAACGTTATAGGCTGGATAGGTTTAGTACCTTCAAAACTTGTGCAAAGTAGCCCAGCTAAAGCGTTTTTAGCAGCGCAATTTCATAACTATTTTATGATCACATTACTCGTTATTGCGCTCGCATTTATTATGGCTATTGTGTTATCCCGCCATTTAATAAAACCAATAAAGCAAATAGTGACTGGCACAGATGAGTTAACAAAAGGAAACTTTGCCAGCAGAATAATTCCCTCTAGTAAAGATGAGCTAGCTACCCTATCCAACAATTTTAATGCTTTAGCCCACACGCTTGAGCAAAACCAACAAATGCGGTTTCAATGGGTGTCAGACACATCCCACGAATTAAGAACCCCACTTACCGTACTACGTTCGCACTTGTTAGCTGTGCAAGATGGTGTATTTACAGCCGACACAAAGCGCATTAATTTACTCATAAACCAAGTAGATAACTTAAGCCACATTGTTGACGACCTAGCCCAACTAGCACAAACAGATAGCGTTAATTTAACCTATAACAATGCACACATTGATTTAATAAACATTTTTGAGCAATCAATTGAAAACTACACCGCTCGCTTTAAAGAGCGTGAATTAAATGTAGATAGCAAAAGCTTAGCCAAAGCCGGTAAATGTATAATAAATGGTGATAAAGAACGCCTTATACAATTATTTTCAAACCTGTTAGAAAATACCTGCAGATACACGCATAAAGGTGGGCAAGTAATAATACTTGCCAACAAAACACACAATAACATTGAGCTTATTTTACAAGACTCAGCCCCAAGTGTTTTACCAAACGACTTACAAAAATTGTTTGAGCGTTTTTATCGCGTTGAAAAGTCTCGAAGCCGAGAGCACGGCGGCTCGGGCTTAGGACTTGCACTTTGCAAACAAATAGTAGAGGCACATGGCGGTCAAATATCGTTGCACAACTCACCACTTGGTGGGCTAGAAGTAAAAATAACGCTGACACTTTTAGGTTAAAATAATGGCATCACAAAAAATACTTATCGTTGAAGACGAAGAAAACATTGCAGAGGTACTTATTGCCTACGCTAAGCAACAAAATTACGAAACTGAGCACTTTAATAGTGGCAAAGGTGTAGTTAGTTTTGTAAAACAAAACGCAGTAGATTTAATACTTCTTGATTTAATGCTGCCAGATGTTGATGGCACAGAGCTATGTAAGCAAATTAGAGCCTTTTCAAGCGTGCCTATTATTATGCTTACCGCAAAAAGTGAAGAAATAGACCGCTTACTGGGTTTAGAGCTCGGCGCCGATGACTACATATGCAAACCCTTCAGCCCTAAAGAAGTTATAGCGCGCATAAAAGCCGTACTAAGAAGGACCAGCCAGCCTAAAACCAACATCATCATTTATAATAATTTTCAATTACACAAAGACGATTACGAAGCCCGCCTAAACGGCAAAAGTATTGGCTTTACCGCCGTCGAGTTTAAAATATTTTTACTATTTATAAGCCACGTAGGTCGTGTTTTTACCCGCGAAGATATTATTAATAACGTATACAGTGATACAACCGACATATTCGATCGCAACATAGATACACACATTAAAAATATACGAAAAAAGATTAACGACGTTCAAGCAGGACTAAACCCAATAGCTGCGGTTTATAGTGTGGGTTATAAGTTTAAAGAGTAGGTTTACTTATTCAAATAAAGCTAACATGACGAAAAAGCGCGATATAAATCACGCTTTTATTTTAATCACTAACCTGAACACTCATAACTAAAGATTAATAGCAGAGCAAACGTTGGGTTTCGTTTCACTCAACCCAACCTACGTAAATAGACTTAAAGCCCTAAGCCTGCCATAAAGTCGTCATCGGCATCGTCTTGCTCTACTGCGGTAGATGCTTTTTCTTTATCCGCTTTTTTACGTGCTTCGTTTTCAATTATGTCGTCTGGGTCTAGTGCTTCTGCAATATCAAAGTCGTGTAATTTAATAAACTCTGTTTTATCCATCGCTAATTCCAAGTAAAAGATATTTTGTTTACTTGTGGTAAATGTTACGCGGCGGGCTTGCGGGCGATCCATTGTGGTATCTACCGATATTTGCACTTGCTTATTTATTGCCATCATTTTTGGCTGATTTTGTGTAATAGACGTATGTAATTGCTCGCGTACTTTAGACGTAAAGTCGCCAACAATTTGGTTCATTAACTCGCCTAATACGTTTGATACGTCGTCTGATAAATGGCTATGCGCTATTTCATCTTCTGGCATCCCCATGTTGCGCATGTAATCGCCATAAATTTCCATCGCCGCTTGCGAAGTAAAGTTGGTAATTACAAGCCCGGTAAAACCGCCGTCAAATAAAACAAAGCAGCCAATATCTGGTCGCATGCATGTACGCGTTATTTTTTGCACCATGGCTGAGTAGCTAATACCATTACCGCTGGCTGATGTGAGTACACCTGTCACTGAATGACAAAGGGTTGCTAATATATCGTCTGTGCTAATGACCTTACTTTTGCTCATTTAATCTTCTCTTTTATACTTATTATTCATAATTCTAGTCAAGCTACTGAATTTATCACTGACTATCCAGTATAAAATGTTAAAATAGCGCCATTATTTACAAAGAGACTGCCTTCGTGACCATAAAAGACAGTATTTATGCCTCTGAGCAACAAGTAAAAGATTTTAGCTTTGACCAAAATGTAGTCGAAGTTTTTCCAGATATGATCCAGCGCTCTGTGCCTGGCTACGCAACTATTGTCAGTACAATGGGTAAACTTGCGGGTGAATACGCGCAAAGTAACTCAAATCTTTATGATTTAGGCTGCTCTTTGGGCGCAGTAACACTTAGCATGCGACGAAATATTCGCACCGATAACTGCCATATAATAGCGGTAGATAACTCTCAAGCTATGGTTGAGCGTTGTAAGGTACATTTACAAGGTTTTAAATCAGATGTGCCTGTTACTGTTACTTTAGGCGATATTAACGAGCTTGAGATTCAAAACGCCTCAGTAGTAGCAATGAACTTTACGCTGCAGTTTATTCCGCATGCTCAGCGCCAAGCCGTGCTTGAAAAAATATACGCTAATTTAAAACCAGGTGGTGTATTGCTGCTAAGCGAAAAAATTAAAGCTGAAAACGAGCAATGCGACAATTTATTGATTGATTTGCACCACGACTTTAAACGACACAATGGTTACTCTGAGCTTGAAATAAGCCAAAAGCGTACCGCCATCGAAAACGTTATGCGCCCAGATACACTAAGCGCTCACTTTACTCGCTTAAAAGATATTGGTTTTAGCCAAACTCAAGTGTGGTATCAATGTTTTAATTTTTGCTCAATGGTAGCAATTAAATAAAGAGAGTCATCCATGTCTCAATGGTTTAACCAATTTTACGCATCTATCGCACAAAGCCCACTTAGTCATTGGCTAGAAACCCTACCTGCACAATTAAAACATTGGCAGTTAGAGGCAAGCCATGGTGATTTACCTAAATGGCAAAAAGTACTTAAAAACTTACCAGAGGTGGCTACAACACATGTTGATATCTCTACTAAGGTAGAAATTGGCGCCTCAGGGGAGATGAGTGATGGCGAGCAAAAGCAAGCCATGCATTTATTAAAACGCATGATGCCATGGCGCAAAGGCCCATTTAGTGTGCACGGTATTGAAATAGACACAGAGTGGCGCAGTGATTGGAAGTGGGACCGCCTGCTGCCTCATATTGAGCCATTAAAAGGCCGCACCGTTTTAGATATTGGTTGTGGCTCTGGCTATCATTTATGGCGTATGCGTGGTGAAGGCGCAGAGTTTGTGGTGGGTATTGATCCGTCTGATTTATTTTTATGTCAGTTTCAGGCAATTAAACACTACAACCCAGACGAAAATGTGCATTTACTGCCACTAGGCGTTGAAGCATTACCCGAGCTTAAAGCGTTTGATACGGTTTTTTCGATGGGCGTACTTTATCATCGTCGCTCACCTATCGACTTTTTAGCGCAGTTAAAAGCGCAGCTTCGCCCAGGCGGCGAACTCGTACTTGAAACGCTAGTAATTGAAGGTGACGAAAACACAGTATTAGTCCCTACTGATCGCTACGCTAAAATGCGCAACGTTTGGTTTATTCCAAGTACTGCAGCATTAAAGCTTTGGATGGAACGCGTTGGCTTTAAAGATGTGCAAATAAAAGATTGCGCTATAACCACGCTTGAAGAACAACGCAAAACCGACTGGATGGAAAACGAATCGTTAATCGACTTTTTAGATCCAAACGATACAAGTAAAACAATTGAAGGCTACCCTGCTCCACTTCGAGCCATATTAACTGCAAAAGCATAGCTGTTAATTTAACGCCTTTAATTACTAAAAAAACGCCTATGGGCGTTTTTTTGTTTATTTAAACAACAGACAGCGGACAAGTGTCCTTGTTAATTATTTCAAAATTACATTTGAGCTAGCCGCGACCCTGCAATTGTTGTAAAATACGCGCGTTTCTAAGCAACCCAAAACAACTATTTTGAGGAAAACCTGTGAGCGAACAAAAACAGTCTCTAAGCTATAAAGACGCGGGCGTAGATATCGACGCTGGTAATGCACTTGTTGAGCGTATTAAAGGCGTAGTTAAAAAAACTCGTCGTCCTGAAGTAATGGGCGGAATTGGTGGTTTTGGCGCACTTTGCGAAATTCCTGAAGGCTACAAGCAACCAGTATTAGTTGCAGGCACAGATGGCGTTGGTACTAAACTACGTTTAGCAATCGACTTAAAAAAACACGATACTGTTGGTATTGATTTAGTTGCAATGTGTGTAAACGACTTAATTGTTCAAGGTGCTGAACCCCTGTTTTTCCTAGATTACTATGCAACTGGTAAGCTAGATGTAGACACAGCAGCTGACGTAGTTACAGGTATTGGCAAAGGTTGTGAAATTTCAGGTTGTGCCCTAATTGGTGGCGAAACAGCTGAAATGCCAGGTATGTATGATGGTGAAGACTACGACATGGCAGGCTTTTGTACAGGCGTTGTAGAAAAATCAAAAATTATTGATGGCACAAAAGTAGCGGCAGGCGATCAGCTTATTGCACTTGCTTCAAGCGGTCCTCATTCAAATGGCTTCTCTTTAATTCGTAAAGTACTTGAAGTGTCAAAAGCTGATACCAGCGCTGACTTTGAAGGTAAAACATTAGGCGAAACCTTACTTGAGCCTACGCGTATTTACGTAAAACCTTTACTTGAGTTATTCAAAAACGTTGACGTACATGCGCTTTCGCATATTACTGGCGGCGGTTTTTGGGAAAATATTCCACGCGTATTACCAGAGTCTGCAAAAGCTGTAGTTAAAGGTGATAGCTGGCAGTGGCCACCTATTTTTAATTGGTTACAAGAAAATGGCAATATTACTACACACGAAATGTACCGTACATTTAACTGTGGTGTAGGCATGGTTTTAGTAGTCCCTGCAGACAAACTTGAGCAAAGCTTAACAATGCTAAAAAACTTGGGCGAAAATGCATGGCACCTTGGTGAAATTCAAGATGCGGCACCAGGCGAAGAGCAAGTTGAAATTGTAGGTGGTGCTAAGTAATGGCACCGACTCGTCTGGTAGTTTTAATCTCAGGTAGTGGCTCTAATTTACAAGCCATCATAGATGCCTGCGAACGCGGCGAGATAAACGGACATATAGCGGCTGTTATTAGTAATAAAGCAGACGCTTATGGCCTCGAGCGTGCAAAACAAGCAGGTATTGCTACAAAAGTGCTGAGTCATAAAGATTTTGACTCGCGCGAAGCGTACGATGCGCAATTAATGAACGTTATCGACTCTTTTATACCAAATCTAGTTGTATTAGCTGGGTTTATGCGTATTCTTACTCCTAGCTTAGTGCAAAAATATATTGGAAAAATGTTGAACATTCATCCATCTTTGTTGCCTAAGTACCAGGGGCTGAATACCCACCAAAGAGCAATTGATGCAAAAGATGACATTCATGGCGTAAGTGTACATTTCGTTACTGAAGAGCTAGACGGCGGTCCCGTTATTCTTCAGGCGCAAATACCTGTACTCAAGGACGATACAGCAGAAACACTAGCAAAACGCGTGCATGAACAAGAGCATGTAATTTATCCTTTGGTGGTCAAATGGTTCAGTGAACAGAGACTTACTATGGAAGCAGATTATGCAGTTCTTGACAAAAAACAACTTCCTGCACACGGCGCGCACTACCCAAAATAAAAAAATAAGTGCCTTGCTATTATGTGCAGGCGCTTTACTTCCTACGAGCCTTATTGCAGGCGAATTAACGCAGTATCAAGCAAGCTACGATATTTTACGCAAAGGTAAAAATCATGGTGAGGCTATTCGTGAGCTCAAAAAAATGAGCGACGATACATATCAACTAACATACCACAGTAATATTGAGTGGATGATTTTCTCTGATTCTCGTGAAGAAACCTCAAAGTTTACTTTTATAGATGGCAAAGTTACTCCGCATCATTATTCAATGGTCCGCACCGGTACAGGCCCAGATAAAGACTATCAGATTGATTTTGATACCGAAAATAAAGTAGTAACAAGTAGTAATAGTGAATACCCACTTAAGTGTGAATGGACTGACGAATTTCAGGATGCTATTTCATACCAAGTACAGGTACGCGAAGGGCTGAAAAAAGGTGAAACTAACTTTTCATTCCCACTTGTTGATAAAAAAGGTAATCGCCGAGACTACAACTTTGAAGTGGTAGATAAAGAAATGATTTCTTTACCTATCGGTAATGTAGAAGCAGTTAAAGTTAAACGTTTATACGATAACGATAAACGCCAAGCAATTGCGTGGTTTGCACCAGAAATGGATTACATGCTAGTACGTATGTGGAAAGGCGAAAAGGGTATGGAGCAATTTGAAGTTCAAATGAATTCATTTACTGTTACTGCACCTACAGCTGTTGCGCCTGCAACAGCACAACAACCTCAAGAAGCTAACTAAATTTAATTAAACCAAAGTTAGTATTTAAAATAGGTGGGCTAAATTAGCTCACCCATTTTAAACAATGCAAATTCCCCAGGCTCCATTTTTTGCCAACGCTCATCATTCGTCAAAGGCCTTGTAGCTATAACTGTTACTACATCGTTTGGTGTGGTCTCTTGTTGAAAATCAACCACCATGTCGGCATCAATCAACGTTGCTTTACCAAATGGCGCACGGCGCGTTATGTAATGTAAGTTATTAGTGCAATACGCTAAAACAAACACCCCATCGGTCAATAACATATTAAACACCCCTTTTTCACGAAGGGTATGCGAAAGCTTAGCGGCGTATCTAAAAACCGACGCCATATTACTTGGACGCTTTGGGTATTTTTCACGAATTTTATCAAGTAACCAACAAAAAGCGAGTTCGCTATCGGTGTTACCTACTGGGCGATAGTACTGCGGTTTTAAATCATGATAATTAGATAGCTGCCCGTTATGAGCGTAAGTAAGCTCGCGCCCCCATAACTCTCGCGTAAAAGGATGAGTATTTTCAAGGCATACTCTCCCGCGGTTACCTTGGCGAATATGGCTAATAACCGAGACACTTTTAATGGGGTATGCTTTAACGAGCTTTGCAATTTCAGATTGATAACTCGGCTCAGGATCTTTAAAGGTTCTACAGCCTTTACCTTCGTAAAATGTAATACCCCAACCATCTTTATGTGGTCCCGTGTTTCCGCCACGCTCTAAAAGGCCTGAAAAACTAAAACAAATATCGGTAGGCACATTGGCTGACATGCCAAGTAATTCACACATTAATAAAATAACCCTTAAAAACCATACATTAAAATAAATAGCGTTATATTTGTGTATTAAGCGTACACTAATTTGCAGCCCGCTATAACGGCTATACTTACTTAAAAAGTGTCATTTTGCTATTAGATTTATTTATTTTTACGTTAACACTACTTACGGTTAATGCTTTGACTATACGATAGTTATTGTGCGTTCCTCTGTCGGGTAATTAAATATCGTATTTAAGTTACTTTCTACTACAATTTAACATCGTTATGTACTTGAAAATTACTGTTACTAGCGCTACTCTAAGTGAGGTGGTCTGACCTCTATTAAGGAATAAAAATGACACTCATATTTACACTGGTTCTAATCGCGTTGCTTTGCACTGCGGTTTACCACAGAGCAAGTTGGAACACAGCACTTGGTGTTTCGGCTATAACTTTATTAATTGGTACCTTTGCAGGTGCTTTTGGTTTAATTAGCTGGTTGATCTTTTTGATCATCGCGGTTCCTCTTTCTGTTACTGGCCTTCGTCAGCAATATATCATCAAGCCTATTTTTGCTACGTTTAAAAAAGTAACGCCAAGCATGTCTGATACTGAAAAATCAGCTATTGATGCCGGTACGACGTGGTGGGAAGCTGACTTATTTTGCGGTAACCCAGATTGGAAAAAACTTCACCAATACCCAGTTCCTAAACTTACTATTGAAGAGCAAGCCTTTGTTGATGGCCCTGTTGAAGTAGTATGTAGCATGTTGGACGATTGGGAAGCAACGCACGAACTAACCGACCTTCCTCAAGATGTATGGCAATATCTAAAAGATAATAAATTCTTTGCCATGATCATCAAAAAAGAATACGGCGGTTTAGAGTTTTCTGCATTTGCACAGTCTTGTGTACTTCAAAAACTAACAAGTAAATCAACATTACTTTCGTCAATTGTTGGTGTACCGAACTCTTTAGGCCCAGGTGAATTATTACAACACTATGGTACAAAAGAGCAAAAAGATCATTACTTACCGCGCCTAGCGAGCGGTCAAGAAATTCCATGTTTTGCATTAACTTCGCCAGAAGCGGGTTCTGATGCAAGTTCAATTCCAGACTACGGTGTGGTATGTAAAGGGCAATGGAATGGTGAAGAGGTTGTGGGTGTTAGTTTAACGTGGAATAAGCGTTACATTACACTTGCCCCAGTGGCTACCGTGCTTGGACTTGCGTTTAAATTACAAGATCCAGACGGCCTAATTGGCGACAATAAAGAGCCAGGCATTACATGTGCACTTATTCCAACGGATACTCCTGGAGTTGAAATTGGTCGTCGACATTTCCCGCTTAACGTACCATTTCAAAATGGTCCTACTCGCGGTAAAGACATTTTCGTACCACTTGATTATATTATTGGTGGTCCAGATATGGCTGGTCAAGGCTGGCGCATGTTGGTTGAATGTTTATCGGTTGGTCGTGCAATTACATTGCCGTCAAACTCTGCCGGTGGCATTAAAATGATTGCTATTGCGACAGGTGCTTATAGCCGCATTCGTCGTCAGTTCCGTTTACCTATAGGTAAAATGGAAGGTGTTGAAGAGTCACTAGCTAAATTAGCTGGTTACGCTTACAGCTCTGATGCTGCGGTTAGTATGTCTACGGGTGCTGTTGATTTAGGCGAAAAGCCATCTGTTGTTTCTGCCATAATTAAATACCACCTGACAGAGCAAATGCGTGATGCAACTATTCATGCAATGGATGTACTTGGCGGTAAGGGCATCATGCTTGGGCCAAATAACTATTTAGGTCGTGGCTATCAAGGTGCACCTATTGCCATTACCGTTGAAGGTGCAAACATCTTGACCCGTAATATGATTATTTATGGTCAAGGTGCAATTCGCTGTCATCCATTTGTACTTACCGAACTAGGTGCGTGCGAAATTGAAGACCGCGAAGAAGCGCTTAACGTATTTGATAAAGCGCTAATGGGTCACATTGGTTTTACTATGTCGAACCTTGTACGTACTAAATGGCTTGCACTTACCGGCGCTCGTTTTACAAGTGTGCCGTACAACGACGAAACCGCTGAGTTTTACCGTATAGCGTCACGCTTTAGTGCATCACTTGCTCTTATGTCAGACATTAGCATGGCAGTATTTGGTGGTTCACTAAAACGTAAAGAACGTATTTCAGCACGTTTAGGTGACTTACTTAGTTACTTATACTTAGTGTCTGCAACGCTTAAGCGTTACAACGATGAAGGCCGTAAAAAAGAAGATTTTGCTCTAGTAAAATGGAGTTGCCAAGATCACCTTTACCATTGCCAACGTGCACTTGCTGATTTAATTAATAACATGCCTTCGGCTCCACTACGTGCAGTGTTAAAAGTATTGTTATTCCCGTTTGGTCGCCCGGTTCGTAAACCAACTGACCAACTTGAGCATAAACTTGCGCAACTACTACAAGTACCTAGTGAAACGCGTAACCGTTTAGCAAGCTATGTATACTTAACAAATGAGCCGCTTAACCTTGTAGGTCGTCAAGAGCAAACGCTTAAAGACGTACTTGCTGTTGAGCCATTATTTGACCGTGTATGCAAAGAAAAAGGTCTTAAACTGCCATTCTTCCAGCTTGATAAAGTAGCGCAAATGGGGCTTGAAGCAGGCATATTAAGCCAAGCAGAGGCTGATAAACTAGCTGCTGTTGAGCAATCTCGTTTAGATGTTATTAACGTTGATGACTTTGACCCTGCTGACTTACTTGCAGGCAAAGCCGCGCGTAATAGCGTTAAAAAAGAAGCTGATGCTGCTTAACTAAGCTAAGCATTTACAGACCAAAAGCCAGCATATAACGTGCTGGCTTTTTTGTGCACAATAAAAATTTTAACAACGTGATGGAGTAGTTTAATTCGTTAGATTGTTTAAATAATTATACAGCTTGGTATAACAGGCAGCTCTGACATCTAACCAACCCTAAAAGCTCTGTATTGATTAAATACCCTTAATTCATCTCTATATTCCTGTAAAAACTTAAACCCTCTCAAGAGCTCTACAAGTACAACACTATAAAGTTAATGACTATACCAATTAGCAATAATACTTAGAGCCTGCCTAGCAGTGTTAAAAGTCTCTGATATACGACTGCATAAATGCAGGAGATAGAGCAATGCAGGATCATTTGCCGAAAACAACTAAATAACGAATTATTCCTTATTATCGACATGCTTTTCTTACATCAAAATAGATTACTTAATTAAGCGAATTGGGGTTAAACCTGGCGTTAAGCTAACTGCGGTAAAAGTTTCAAAGTTACGAGAAGAGAGATACAGCGCAATGCAGAAGCACTTACCCAGAGCATCGGCAGATTGATATAGGTATTGATACGGATAATAAGGAATATTAGCAGGTTCGTGCAAGGAATGTGTTTGATAGCTGATAGCTGATAGCTGATAGCTGATAGCTGATAGCCAAAGAATGTTTTACTAAATTATTTAATCAAGGATTTTATAAGCTTGTTATTGAGGAAATAACAATTGGCGGAGTGGACGGGACTCGAACCCGCGACCCCCGGCGTGACAGGCCGGTATTCTAACCAACTGAACTACCACTCCAGCATACAAATTTTGTAATATAACATTGTTTAAATANATTACTTAATTAAGCGAATTGGGGTTAAACCTGGCGTTAAGCTAACTGCGGTAAAAGTTTCAAAGTTACGAGAAGAGAGATACAGCGCAATGCAGAAGCACTTACCCAGAGCATCGGCAGATTGATATAGGTATTGATACGGATAATAAGGAATATTAGCAGGTTCGTGCAAGGAATGTGTTTGATAGCTGATAGCTGATAGCTGATAGCTGATAGCTGATAGCCAAAGAATGTTTTACTAAATTATTTAATCAAGGATTTTATAAGCTTGTTATTGAGGAAATAACAAGTGGCGGAGTGGACGGGACTCGAACCCGCGACCCCCGGCGTGACAGGCCGGTATTCTAACCAACTGAACTACCACTCCGCAGTGGTATGTGCATGGGGTAATGCACTTACTAATTTTAATCATGATATCAATTGGCGGAGTGGACGGGACTCGAACCCGCGACCCCCGGCGTGACAGGCCGGTATTCTAACCAACTGAACTACCACTCCAGCATACAAATTTTGTAATATAACATTGTTTAAATTGTTGGCGGAGTGGACGGGACTCGAACCCGCGACCCCCGGCGTGACAGGCCGGTATTCTAACCAACTGAACTACCACTCCAGCATACAAATTTTGTAATATAACATTGTTTAAATTGTTGGCGGAGTGGACGGGACTCGAACCCGCGACCCCCGGCGTGACAGGCCGGTATTCTAACCAACTGAACTACCACTCCAGCATACAAATTTTGTAATATAACATTGTTTAAATTGTTGGCGGAGTGGACGGGACTCGAACCCGCGACCCCCGGCGTGACAGGCCGGTATTCTAACCAACTGAACTACCACTCCAGCATACAAATTTTGTAATATAACATTGTTTAAATTGTTGGCGGAGTGGACGGGACTCGAACCCGCGACCCCCGGCGTGACAGGCCGGTATTCTAACCAACTGAACTACCACTCCAGCATACAAATTTTGTAATATAACATTGTTTAAATTGTTGGCGGAGTGGACGGGACTCGAACCCGCGACCCCCGGCGTGACAGGCCGGTATTCTAACCAACTGAACTACCACTCCATAATAAGAATATGTTTTACAACCATACGTTGTGTAAGTGTTGGCGGAGTGGACGGGACTCGAACCCGCGACCCCCGGCGTGACAGGCCGGTATTCTAACCAACTGAACTACCACTCCAGCTTTTACTTACAAGTTTTACGAAAATGGCGGAGTGGACGGGACTCGAACCCGCGACCCCCGGCGTGACAGGCCGGTATTCTAACCAACTGAACTACCACTCCATATTTTCGTTGCTGTTTAGGTCTCCCTGACAGCGGCGTGAATAATACGAACCAACCCCTATTTCGTCAAGGGCTTTTTTGTTTTTTTATAGGTTTTTTAGTCATCTGTCATCGAAAGGTTTAAAATTTCACCTGATCTGTCATTTTTTGAGCCATTTTTACCGACTTGATTTTTTTCTTTGTCGGCAACACCACCTTCACTTGTTTTCTTTTTCTTTAAAAAAGGCAGCTTCACTTTAAATTTAATCGGTTTTTTCTGAACAAATATACGAATTAACAACCAACCGAGTAATAAAATGAGCGTATTGCAGCCTACAATTAAACTAATAATTGCCGATGTGGCCATTTTTTCTTCAACAGGCTCACTCTCAATCATTTTATCTGGCGTAATAATTGTTGCCGAATCAATTTCGGGCACCGCTTCTATGGGTCGTTCTATCTCAAATTTATACGTTGGTAGCGTTGCCATAAATTCACGGCCATTAATATTAGTGCCAAAAACAGACAGTTCAACACTATATCTACCCCAATCATAATTTTTAACACTAAGCTGACGTGAGTCTTTAGCTGCAGCATCTATGGTAAACATTTGCTCTTCGTTATTGGGATAGTAGATTTTTCCCTGGATGATGACTGTCTC
Source organism: Pseudoalteromonas sp. C8 (assembly GCF_011378685.1). NCBI lineage: Bacteria > Pseudomonadati > Pseudomonadota > Gammaproteobacteria > Alteromonadales > Pseudoalteromonadaceae > Pseudoalteromonas > Pseudoalteromonas sp. C8. The sequence continues at coordinate 104,742 of NZ_WTKT01000010.1, read as the reverse complement.
TGGCTTAACAATACTTGGGTCTATATTTATAGTTAACAGATGCTCGTCTGTGTCTTGTTCTGCTAACGCGACTTCGGTTATAAAAGGTGGCTCGTGCACTTCTATTGTATTTTGCACAATGCGGCGCTGCAGCAGAGGTGTTGCCACGTAAAGCTCTGGTGTCCATTCACCCGCAGGAAAATCTAAAGTAAACTCGCCGGTAAACACACCATCTTTAGGACGCTCATCAAATCCACGTCCATCGTCTTTAAATTCCGCTACTTCTTGAATGCCTGCGCCAAAGTTAGCAAAGTTTTCATTGTTGGTACTTACAAAGTCAACATTAAGGCTCACAACATCCCTAAATAGGTTTGTGTTAATTGGCTCACCGTCGTTTAGTATTTTCCCGGTGATTTTTATTGTCTCCCCCCTAAACAACATTGAAGGAAGAGGCTCTGCCTCAAGAGATATTTCGCCTAATACAACTATTCTGCTGTCGGGTAAAATACTGCCTATTACTTGCCAAGGACCCGCCATAGGTTTTTTTATGGTAACTAAATCGTAGCTGAGTTCGTCAAACCAATCTAAGTTAGGGTTTTTAACTGAGTCAGTAGCAAAGTACTTACTGCCATCGGGCCGCACTAAAATAACAGCAGGTGCACCTGATTTTCTAAAAAACAGCAGTGTTATTTCATCTATTTTGCTATCTATGCGAAAACGATTATCAAGTAAAGGGATCTCATTCTGATGCCCATCGCGCTTGAGCACTTCTACTTGTTTTACGCCATATGCATTGCCAGTAAATAAACTAGCGGCACATAATGCTGTTACAAAATACATCGTTTTCATTAAATCGCCTTATTCAGCGCGCCATATACATTGGCCGCCTTCTTTGTTTACAAGATCTAATCTTGCTTCGTGCGCGCTTTGCTCAGCGTCGCTTGCTCGCAATACAACTAATGGGGCTCTATCACTATTTAAACGCTTTATACCGCCTTTCTGTTGCTCGCTGCCATCATCTTTGTTTTGATTCAAATTCAGCTTTGTTTGACCGCCCGTCATGGCAAGGTACACATCGGCTAAAATCTCAGAATCCAGTAGCGCGCCGTGAAGTGTTCGCTTTGCGTTATCTACATCGTAACGACGACATAATGCATCAAGATTGTTCTTTTGACCTGGATGCAAGTCACGCGCCATTTTAAGCGTGTCGAGAACTTGACAAAAAGTCTCTGTTTTAGGATAGCCCTGATTAAGTATTGCAAATTCATTATCCATATGACCAACATCGAACGGTGCGTTATGAATAACTAACTCAGCCCCTTCAATATAGTCGAAAAACTCTTGGGCAATTTGATGAAACAGTGGTTTATCACGCAAAAACTCGTTAGTAATACCGTGAACGTCGATTGCTTCTTCTTCACTTGGCCGTTGTGGGTTTATATAAACGTGAAAATTATTACCTGTTAAACGGCGATTTACTAACTCCACACACCCAATTTCTATAATACGGTGCCCTTGTTTAGGGTCGATGCCGGTGGTTTCTGTATCTAAAACTATTTGTCTACGTGCCATATCGAATTTAGCCTGATTCTGGTATCTTTCTATAATCACTTTATTGTACATAAGATCAAGGTAAAACAGTGCAAAAAACCGTAGAGATTTACACCGACGGCTCATGTTTAGGTAATCCAGGCCCCGGCGGTTATGGTATTTTTATGATTTATAACGGCCACGAAAAAGAAATGAGCCAAGGTTATAAACTCACAACAAATAACCGAATGGAAATGCTCGCGGCTATTGTAGCCCTAGAATCACTCACTCGAGAATGCGAAGTAAACCTAACAACCGATAGCCAATATGTTAAGCAAGGCATTGAATCGTGGATCACTAACTGGAAAAAACGTGGCTGGTTAACATCAGCTAAAAAGCCGGTTAAAAACGTCGATTTATGGAAACGCTTAGATAAAGCCTGTAGCGAGCACAATGTAACTTGGAAGTGGGTTAAAGGGCATAGCGGCCATAAATACAACGAAATAGTTGACGATTTAGCCCGCGATGCCGCTGGCAGTAAAGATTTACTAGAAGATGTAGGCTACCAGCCTTAAATTTATTCTAAGCTAGTTGTTATACCAATTTTATTAAAAACATGTTCATTCTATCGCATTAAATAACTCACTAACTGCGTTAAAAATTATTCATATAGAACAACTATATGTCACAATTTTCGCCTTGTTAATGTGCTATTTTCTTAGCGCTATAATAGATCACTTACTTAATGCAATTGGTATTATTTTTTTGCTCGCACGATTTAAAGTGTTGCTTTGACGTTTGTCTAAGCCCTGCCCCTTTTACTGGTGCAAATTGCGGCCTAGCATGCCACTTAGGTTTTATTGGCGTAAGTGGCGCAACTCTTTTTCGTGCCACCAGCATATAAACACTGCCCATTGGTTTTAAATACTGTTTTGCAAAAGTCCGCCAAAACTCAAATCTTGATAACCTGTTACCTCTTGCCAGTGATGAATAAATAAAACGTTCGTCACTTACAATTTCAAAACCCAATAAATTTAGCCAATCTTTAACCCTCGCAGGGGTAAAAAAGCGCCCCGTCCATGGTAATTTCTGACCACTAAAAGGCAGCATTTGTGCAAGTCCGCACAAACTAAACGGGTTAAATCCCGTAATTACTATATAGCCGCCCGGAATAAGTGTGCGATGTGCTTCTCGTAAAATGTGATGTGGGTCTGAATGATACTCTAAGCAGTGACTTAGTATGCATGCATCAATACTGTGCTCGTAAAATGGCAGTTCATCTATGTCAGCAACTACCCCGGTGTAAGGCCCAGGCTCTGCAACACACACCTGGTGTTTAATCGTACTTATACTTGTATTTAATTCGCCACTTAAATTACCTAGCTTAAGCATATGATAGCCAAACATACGCGGCAGCCATTGCTCCATTTTGCGTTCAATATCTTTGCGCAAATAATCCCCATGAGGAAACTGTTGCCACGACAGTGGTTTGGGTCCTTCTTGAAAACTAAGGGCTGGTTTCATTTTTTGAGCTCGTTATACTATGCGGTAAGTGTCACTTTATAGAGCAATTTACCATGGTGCAAGTCAAAGCAATTAAAGCCTTTTCTGATAATTACATTTGGTGTTTAACTACCGATAACAGTAACCAAGCATGGGTAGTCGATCCAGGCCAAGCACAGAGCGTATTAGCGTATCTAGCTGAGCACAAACTAACGCTTGGTGGTATTTTAATTACGCATCATCACTACGACCACACTGATGGCGTAGCTGCATTAGTTGACGCCTATCCAGATATATCGGTTTATGGCCCCGCAAATAGTCCATTTAAAGGCATCACTCACGCACTCACTGATGGTCAAAGCATCAGTGTGCTTAATATTAACTTTAATATTTTGGCAACTCCTGGGCACACGCTTGATCATATTTGCTATACAAATGATGAACTTGCTTTTACAGGCGATACATTGTTTAGCGGTGGATGTGGGCGCTTATTTGAAGGCACGCCAAAGCAAATGTGGGAATCGTTTAATAAACTAAGAGAGCTGCCTGCAAGCTGCAGTGTGTATTGCACGCACGAATACACGCAAGCTAATCTTGCCTTTGCCAAAGCGGTTGAACCACGTAACCCAGAACTACTCGCGTACAGTAAAAAAGTAGATGAATTACGTAGTAATAACCAAATCTCCCTACCCACTTCTATTGGACAGGAGCTAAAAATAAATCCATTTATGCGTAGCGATTTGCCAACCATTACAGAGTTAGTGCCAGAAAAATTCATCTCGGTTACAAAAAACAATGAACCTTGGGGAAACTTTGCTAGTCTGAGACAGTTCAAAGACAATTTTTAATGCACAAACTAATACTTTAATATTTATTTTATTAGAATCATTAACTTAAGATATAGTGATGATTCTATTTCTGCGTTTTAAAAAGTCATTAAGTGGCAATGTTAACTCATAACAGGTAGTATTCGCCGAGTTTTTTACCCGATGTATTGGTATTTATGAATAAATCTCCCCTATTAGTAGCCTTGGCGTTAGCGCTAAGTGGTTGTCAAACTGTGACAACTCTAGACTCAGACTCTCAAGTCGCCACGCAAGCAAACCAACAACTCGAAGGCGCAAGTCCTAACGACATTAACAATGCATTGATGGTAAACGCACAATATCAGCAAGTTGACCCTGATGAGCAAGAAGCTCCCGTGTTTGATGATGTGTGGGAGCGAATTCGCTACCAACTTTCTATCGAAATACCGCAAAACCGCCCTGTTGTTACTGAACGTAATTATTACGCTCGCCACCAAGCCTATTTAGATCGTATTTCTAAACGTGCAGAACCTTACTTACACTTTATAGTTGAAGAAGTAGAAAAGCGCGAAATGCCAATCGAAATTGCACTACTGCCTATTGTAGAAAGTGCATTTGACCCGTTTGGTTATTCTAATCGCAGCGCATCGGGCATTTGGCAGTTTATGCCTGCAACCGGTGAGCGATTCGATTTAAAACAAAACTGGTGGTACGACGGTCGTCGCGACATAGTGCAGTCGACTCGCGCAGCACTTGACTACTTATCGTATTTACATAAAACACTTGAAGGCGATTGGCTAAATGCAATTGCTGCTTACAACTCGGGTGAAGGGCGCTTGATGCGCGCGATTAAAAAGAATCGTAAAAAGCATTTACCTACCGATTTTTGGTCTCTTGATTTACCAAGCGAAACAACTGCCTACGTACCAAAGTTATTAGCACTTGCCGATTTATTAAAACGCTCAGATGATTTTAACGTTACATGGCAACCAGTAATTAATGCACAAGTGGTTGAAGTGGTTGATGTTGGCTCGCAAATAGATTTAGCACTTGCTGCTGATATGGCCGATATGACGCTTACTGAGCTATACAGATTAAACCCCGGTTTTAACCGCTGGGCAACTGATCCTAATGGCCCTCATTCTTTATTATTACCTGTTGATAAAGCAGAGGAATTTAGCCAAAAACTAGCAAACACTGATGTTAAAAATAGATTACGCTGGCAGCGTTATATTGTGGCTCGAGGCGACAGCTTATCGGTAATTGCCAAAAAGTTTACAACAAGCTCAAGTGCAATCCGATCGCTTAATAAACTCAAATCAAATACGATTAAAGTAGGCCAAGAATTATTAGTCCCGCTTACTGATGGCGCTATAAATAGCGAGCATTTACCAAAGCAGATGCGTTTAGCTGCTAATAAAGCAACTCGCACAAAGCTTTCGCACACAGTTAAAAGTGGCGACACGTTATGGGACATTAGCCGCGAATATGACGTAACTATGGATGAGCTGGCTAAATGGAATAAGCTAAAGAAAAACTCTGTACTGCGCCTAAATCAAAAACTAACTGTGTATAAGTCAGCTAATAAACCACAAGCAACGGCAAGTACCAACCGTACTATTACATACAAAGTACGCCGTGGTGACTCACTTGCACGTATTGCGTCTAAGTTTAATCTAAGCGTTAACGAAATTATTAAGTGGAATAATTTAGCCGGTCAAAAATACTTACAACCTGGCCAAAAGCTAAAACTTAAAGTAGATGTCAGAAGTAGTTAATTTATAAAGTTACAAAAGTAAAAAGGAGCGCATGCGCTCCTTTTTAATACCTTAAAGTTAAGGATTAAGCAGGTAGTTTTTCTAGCCATACTTTTAACCAAGGCTCGGCTACCGGCCATGGTTCAAAATCTTCACATGCATCTATTTCTAGGCGGTTGCCCACAGGCTTTGCTTGTAAATCGCGTAGTAGCTCGTCAAAGCTTCGCCCTGCGCCACAAAATGTATCGCCGTAACATCTGTCACCCATTGCAATTACACCAAACGGTTTATCGGTAAGCATTGGGAAAGTGCTATTCATTGCAAAGTATAACCCTGCCAAATTACTCGGTACATCACCTTGGCCTGTTGTGGAGGTAACAATTAGAATATGCGATGCATTTCTTATATCATCAAGTGATGCTTCAGTAATTACTGTTGCAGTATGACCCGCTTGCTCTATTGTGGCTGCAACTTCATCGCTTAAACGCTCTGCACCGCCATTAACGCTGCCTACAAAAATACTAATATGTGCCATTAATAATCCTTTTCTTGCTCTGGCCAACCTAGCTGCTTACATATTTCAAGCATGTCTTCACCTAGTGGCGCTTTAATTGTTATTGATTCATTACTATAAGGGTGCACAAAACTAAGCTCTGTTGCAAATAACATTAAGCGTCTTAGCTCAAAATGCTCCCTAAAAAATTGATTATGCTGGTTATCACCGTGATTTACATCACCAATAATAGGCAGTGATAAGTGCTTTAAGTGTCTGCGAATTTGATGCTTGCGCCCTGTTTTTGGAAAACACTCAACCAACGAGTAACGCACTGTTGGGTACTTACCAATAGGAATAGGCAATGCAACTTGGTGCAAGCAATTAAACTGGGTTTGCGCTTCTTGCGGTGCTTTATCTTGATCTGCAAACTTATCGGCTATTTTATCAAGTTCTTCTTTAAGCGGTTTATCTAGAAATACTGACTCTGGCGCAAAGCCGCGCACTAAGGCTAAATAGCGTTTAGCAATAGTACCTTCAATAAATAGCTGGTTCATATCGCGAGCAGCTTCAGAGCTCAGTGCAAACAGCAATACGCCCGACGTAGGTCTATCGAGCCTATGTACTGGAAATACATGTTGCCCTAGCTGGTCGCGCAACATTTGCATAGCAAACTGGGTTTCGTGTTTATCTAAAAACGAGCGATGCACTAATAAACCTGAAGGCTTATTTATAGCCACATAGTTTTCATCTTGATACAAAATAGTCAGCTCGCCATATTCAATAGGCGCTGGACGCTCACTCATTTGGTTCTCCTAAAAAGGTATCAAGGGCTGTTAGTAATTCAATTATTTCATCGCTCCTCACTTTATTCACAAGTGTCATTTGCGCCATAGGGGCAATAGCAAAGTTACGTGGCAGTGGTTGCTTGTGCGTTATTAATAGCTGTATTTTATCAATAAATACAAATTGTAACCACTGCTCAAACGCCATTGTATCGTGACAAAAAGGAGTATTTGAAAGCAGTGCATCAGCGTCTATTGGCTCACTTTGCCAAAGCGCGTGTTTTTGTAAAAGTGCCGTTAGCTGCACTAAATAAGTTTGGGTTTGCTGGTACATAACCACCCTCTTTTATATATGTAATGCAATTATACCCTGTTCCCTCATAGGCGGCTATGACGTATAATTAATGTAATTTTGCAGTAAAAACAGTTGAGAAAACAATGAGTGATCAAATAGCTACATTAGGTCAGCTTTTAGATGGTGCGGGTACTCAGTGGCGTGCTTTTGATATTGGCAGGCACATTACTAAGCTTGATAAAAAACAATTTTTAGCTATTGAACAAGCTCAAGTGCCTTACCCTTATCCTCTTGCTGGTCATGCTTGGCTCGCTATTCAATTTTGGGATACTAAAGCCAGTAAAGAACCTTATGTATGGTTTTTAAAGTTTCCACTTGATGAGCAAAGTATGCTTGTAAGTGCTAGTCGCGATCACTTTGCTGATATGGTTATTCAAGCGCTAGGCACTGAAATTACAGGTGAGCAAGCCGATGGAAAACTTGATAATAACCCTTATGTTTTTACACCAAACGCAAATAAATTAGCGGCATTTAACGCCCAAGTAAAAGTACTATTAAAACAGCCTGCGTCACAGTATTACGAGCATGCACAGTTATACTTTAGCGGTAAAATTGGTTTTGATAATTGGCAAAGTGTTGCACTGCAGGGTATTGCCGATTTTGCACTACGCTTAGACAGCGATACAAACTTAAGTAATCTGCAAAAAGCATGGGCGCATTTACCCATTGAAGTACTGCAACCACTCAGTGCCATGCTTGAACACGTTGAAATACCAACATCAATGAGTGAGTTACTTGTTGATTACACGCAGGCCGCAATTAGTAATAACGATACAGTAGCTATAACAGCAGCACTAAGATCTGTTTCAAAAGGTCAAGCTCAAGGGTTATGCGCTCAATTAGTTGATACTGTACTAAGCTCACCAGTGAGGCACGACTCTGACGTGTTACTAACAATAGCTGGGCGGTGTTTTAAGCAATTAGAGAACCCTGAACGCTTACATGTATTTATGGATAATTGCGCACATCATCAAAAAATTGAAGAATTGTTTCCAAGTATTTTTGCTGACTTAGTTGCAATACCGACTATTCGCCCGCATTTATTAGGCTTATTACGTAAAGAAAATCGTAGCGAAACCCTCGCGCGTGCAATTGGAAGGTTATTCTCTTAAATGGCAAGTTTATGGACGTTCATACTTATTGGTAGTGTAATTTACTTATTTTGGCTTAACCGAAAGGTTGCTGAAGCGGCGAACGTTCATGCTAAACGTCAAAGTGAGCAATTGCAGGTGCAGTTGATGAGTGTTGCATGCACAAAACGCCGCTTTGGTTTTTTAAAGAACGGCAAGCCAGGCATCAAAAGTGAATTTGTATTTGAATTTTCAAGCGATGGTGAAAATGCTTATCAAGGTGTGTTAATTATGGAAAATGAGTTTTTGAAAAGTGTGGTTGTTCCACCGCATAAAATATAAAACTGAATATACTTTAAGAGTACTTGTCTTAAGTTGATAAACTTAATTCAACACAAAAAACTAAGGCGTAACTAAAGTTACGCCCCAATTGGACTGCATCCTGCTAGATATCCATTATCTTAAATCCGTATTATCATCCCCTGAACGAGTAAACAACCTTGTTTACCCTCACATTGCATCCTGCAATATCCATAGCCACCTTGGCAAACCCACGAAATCTATCGTTTGGCTACATACTGTAGCATCATCCCTGGTAATCCTTTTAAGTAGCTCCTGCCACTTTTTGCATCCTGCAATATCCATAGCCATCTTGGCAAACCCACGAAATCTATCGTTTAGCTACATCCCGTAGCATCATCCCTGGTAATCCTTTAAAGTAGCTCCTGCCACTTTTGCATCCTGCAATGTCCACTTGCCATCTTGGCCGTCCTGCGTAAACTAACGCTCCTGCTACTTCCTGTAGCGTCATCCGTGATTATCCTAAAGTAACTCCTAGCTACTAAGTGCTTCATGCACTTCCTTATTCTTCCTTGTATCCGTTTTAGCTTGTCCTTTATGCTTCATGCTAGCATCCGCTATGTTGCCTATTCCGTATCCTTGGCAGTAACTCAATCATTGAGCTATGTCGTCTTGACGAAGAGAAGTTTAAAGCAATCAGGGGGGAGAAATAGGACTTAACATTAAATAAATAAACGTCACAAAAATGAAAAATAAAAATAAACTTTAAATAACAATAGCTTGAATGAAAAAAGGCTACTTATCAATAGCCTTTAACTGACAATGCTCACGATAATGTGAGATATATCTCACGACCTTACGTCCGTTTGGGCGCATTGGCTTACATCATAATTTTAAATAGTTGGCTCAATTATTGATTTAAACAGTAACTCGCCCTCTACTTGGTTAAAAGTAAGGTGTTTAAATGCTTCAAACTTTTCGGTTTTAAAAAATTCAGTGTGTTCTCTACGCGTTACAAATACAGCCATCCCCGTTGACTCAGCGTTACATTTAACTAAATCATCAAGCCCTCGTAGTAAGTAACGACCAAACCCTTGCCCATGAAAATGTGGATCTACGGCAATAAAAGCTAAGAAGTAGTAATTGCCTTTCTCTTTAAGGGCATCTCTAATTGTTTGTTCTTTATCTATTAATTGATTTGTTTGTAAGTAGCCCGCACTCAGCATTAATTTTAAACGCCAGTGCCAATAACGCTGCGCTTGTAATTGGCTATTAGATTCAAATACACACGCTACTGCTTTTAATTTATCGTTGCGGTATAAACCAATTAATGGCTGCTTTTCTTGCCAAAAACTACTGAGCTCTTCGCGAATTAATGATCGTAATTTTTTTTCGTATACTGATTTATTTTCGTCATTGTAGCTAAGCATGTTTTGTAATACAGGATCGTCATGATAAGCCTGATAAATTAGGCTTGCTGCAGTGCTAATATCTTCTGCGGCTAAATACTGTACGCTGAACGTATCAGCTGGCGTGGTTACACTCATTGTATTTCCTTTATTATTTTAGCTGTAGACTGTTTAACTTTATACCTAACTATATACCTAAAATTATTAACCGTAAATTCAGCGAGAGTTTAACTAGCTAGGAGTAGAGTTAATCCTTAGAATAAGTTTTCATTCGTTTAAAGGAGCAATATCATGGATACGACTAAACACGACATCAATACACTATTTGCACAGCTTGGATTACCTAATTCTGATGAACAAATAGATGCATTTATTGCCTCACATGAATTAGAAGACACAACACTACTCCAAGAAGCTTCTTTTTGGGATGAGGCACAACAGCACTTTTTAGCTGAATCGCTTGCACAAGACGGTGATTGGAGTGAAGTAATTGACGAGTTAGATGTACGCATTCGTCAAAGTAAGTAATTTTATTTAATGTACCCTCCCTTATTTATTGCTAACATAGCATCTGCGCAGCATTTATATGCTGCGTATTTATTTTATTAAAGAGTTATATATCTAATGAATTCAGTTGTATTTGATGCAATCAAAGCCCTTCTCGATGAAGGTAAAACCCCTACTGTAGCACTAACTAAAAGCCGTTTGGCACAACCGGTTCCAATGCCGATGATTATTGCAGCAGTAAGCCAATATAAAAACAATCCTGATTCAATTAATAACTTCATGAGAAACCCACAGCAGTCAGATAGCACTGAGCTTAAAACAAGTCAATTAGATAGAATTGAGCAAAAACTCGATAAACTTCTTGCACTGCTAGAACAAAAATAATTTGAGACTATAAATGTTCGTTGTTGATTTAACTTTTGATTGCTACCAAGACACCACCCTAGAACAAGCCGAACAAGCAATAAATCGCTTAGTAAATGCACTGCGTTTTAATGGTCAAATAATGGGGGAAGAATTTCCAACCGTTTTAAAAGATGGATTTTTTATTACCCGTGTAATGTGCCCTACTGAAGATGCAATGCACCCGCTAAATAACAGCCCGTTTGTTAAGCACAGTATCGAAAAGTTACATAGTGCGGGGCTACTTGCGCCAAAAGTAAAAGTGATTGGACAAGATATTCACTCCAACGGCGCTGATTGCTGCAAAGAACCATCAAGTTATATTTTATACACAACCTATGTGCATACGTGTAGCCCGCTTTATTGTGGTGATGACTTTTTGCCTGTGCCGTTATTTCGTATTCCGGCAATTGCTAATGGTGACTATAAAACGCTTATAAAATGGCAAGAAGATTGGCAAGCCTGCGATCAAATTCAAATTAATGGCGCAACCCGTTGTGAGTTTCCGGCACTTGAAGAAATATCGAGTATCCAAAGCGACTTATACAGACGCGGAAAAGACATAACAAAGCGAATTAGTTTTTTAACTAAAAAGCCAACCTATTATTATTTATACCGTGTAGGCGGCGTAGATAAAGCGTCTGAACTTGAACGAAAATGCCCTAGCTGCAATGGCGATTGGAAATTACCTGAATCGTGGTTTGGGTTATTCGACTTTAGGTGTGAGCCGTGTGGCTTAGTGTCTAATATATCGTGGGATTTTCAGTAACAACTTTAGTGAGCGCTTATAATCAGCTTAGTGATGACGCTAAGCTGATTTATTAAACACGTTTTAAACCTCTAATGCCTTTAAAAAAGCATTAATGTTAGGTGCAAGTACATGGTGTGTTTTTTTGCCTACGTGCTCTAAACATACTTCACCAGTGTGCACCAATATACTCACTAGCAAATCATCTTGATCTATTAAACCAATAAATACCGTTTCTGGCTGCTTGAGCTTGCGTTTCATTAAAACGTGACCCGTTATATTTTGCTGTAACAAATTAAAGTCTTCTTCGCTCCATGCTTGTAGTAATTCAACCTGATGCCCATCAATATTTGCTGAAATGCTTCCACCGTACATATGCCCATATAGCTCGCTAAGCTCTTTTGGGAAATCAAGCTCAAGTGCGCTGGCTAAATCATTAAGCGAACCTGCAGGTTGCTGACGCGCCCCCTGCCATTGAATGTTACCTTGCTCGTCAACCTCGCCAACTTCACACGGGCTTGGCCATTGCTCGTCGTGCACAATAAGTGGGTACTTTGCGGTATTTTTCAGGGTATTTTCGCTAAATGTTTGATGAAGTTGTTCTATAAGCAATGCAACAGACATACTGTGAAACTCATTTAAATTAGATATAATGTCCCTATTGTAACTATTTAAGAGCAAACATGACAGATTACAGCAATTCTCCAGACCTTAAAGGTAGCGTATTAGGCCAATCTACTGAGTATGTAGACGTGTACACGCCAAGCTTGCTTTTCCCTATTGCGCGCAAACTAAATCGTGATGCTTTAAATATTGACGAAGCAGAGCTTCCATTTAAAGGCCAAGACATTTGGACAGGTTACGAGCTTTCATGGCTAAACAATAAAGGTAAACCGCAAGTTGCCGTAGCCTTATTTACCTTTGAATGCCAAAGCAGCCATATTATTGAGTCAAAGTCGTTTAAACTTTATTTGAATAGCTTTAACCAAACCCGATTTGAAAGCATTGATGTAGTAAAACAGCACTTAATTGATGATTTATCAAACGCGGTTAACAGCCCTGTCAAAGTGACTTTATACAATCCTGATGATTACAATTGCTTACCGTGTACGGCGCTGCCAGGTGAATGTATTGATGACTTAGATATTGAAATTAATAATTACGATATTGATGCTAATTCACTTAAGGCAAAAAGTGATAACGTAGTTACTGAAACGCTCTACAGCCATTTACTTAAGTCGAACTGTTTAATTACCTCCCAGCCTGACTGGGCAAGTGTGATTATACGATACACAGGCGAGCAAATATGTCGCGAATCGTTACTGCGTTACTTAATTTCGTTCAGAACGCATAACGAATTTCATGAGCAGTGTGTTGAGCGTATTTATAGCGATTTAACAACACAACTTAATATTAAAGAGTTAGAGGTTTACGCGCGTTATACTCGTCGCGGCGGGCTTGATATAAACCCGTATCGCTCTACGCATTATAACGATACGCCATTTGCAGTTAAAATTAATCGTCAGTAGTTTATTTTAAACTGAAATATGAGTATTAAAAAAGGAGCCTAGGCTCCTTTTCTATTTGTATATTTAATTAATACCAATTCGCTTAATTAAGTGAGCTATTTTGAGGCTGGGAAAACGTGTTGATAGCTAGGCAAAAAGTTCGCTATTTAGTTGTTCTCGGCAATTGCTCCTGCATTGCTCTACCTTCTGCATCCATGCAGTCGTAAATGAGAATCTTTTAACGCAGGTGACACGTTTAGCCCCGCAAAATGATTAAGTATTATTGCGGATTGGTATAACTTCACGCTTAGTGGGTATAGGCATACCACACACATCAACGTAGTTATGTGCTTTAACAAACCATGGTTCATTACGGTCTTTACGAGCACGGATCAAATCTTTAAACACCGGTGAATTTGTTTTCATTACTTTAAAGATACTTTTATCGCTTTGGACATCGCCAAGCACTTGTATATTCGTAATTGGATTAAATGCTTTACCTTCAATTGGTGTACGCGCTAAACGGTTAAAATGCTCTATCCCTTCTAGCACTCGGCCGAACACCGTAATATTTTTATCAAGATAACGCGGCCCTTGCCCTATCGTTACAAAAAACTCCGTGCTCGCACTATTTATATCGTTATCGCGCGCCATTGCAAACACACCACTGCAGTGTACTTGCCATGTTTGCGTATGTGCTGAATTTTGAGCTACTGCAAAGCCGTTTAAAAAACCGTTAACTGGCGCATATCCGTCGCCATTTAGCTCAGTAATTAAAAGTGGTTTATTTGTTGTTAAATAAAACTCAGCAGGAACTGTTTTATCTGTCGTTTTAATTAACTTTTTACTCGAGCTATCGCCACCTTGCGCTACAAAACCTTCAACAAACCGATAAACGCTAGTATTTTTATAGAACCCTTCTCGCGCTAACTTTTTAATATTTTGAGTGTGCTTTGGGGCAAGCTGTTCATTAAGCTCAATATACGCATCGCCCGTTGGCAGTGTTATCTTTAAAATATTTTGAGCGTCCACTACTCGCCAGTCATTATCTGTTGCACTAGCAATTACCTCACTCGCGCTCAATAAAGGTAGCTCTTGATTAGCAACATCATCACCTAGTTGTTGAGCACAACCGCTCAATAAAGCACTAAGCAGAGCTGGCAATATAATTTTTTTCATCGCTTATATCCTTATAATTATTATAGTTTTGGTTATTCCCAATCAAACTTATATAGCACATCAACATTTTGGTATAGCCCGCTCGTTATTTCTATGTATAACTGTGAAAGTAACTGATAACGCACAGCCACTTCACTGAGCGAATCAAATACACCCACGCTATATTTAACTTGTAAGCTGGGTGCTACGTAACCTGATATTTCTACTTTGGTGCTATCACCACTACCTGATGAGCTTAAACTTACATCTGACAAACCAAAGGTTTCACCTACCTTAGAAACAACCCCTTCGCTGCGGCTAACACCTTGAGAGAGTAATAACTGTGTGAGCATAGCATCGCTTGACGAACTTTCTCCATCGCCTAAAGGTTGGCCATTAAGTAAATATGCGAGTGCTTGAGCTTGATCCATCGCAGGCTCAGAAAATATTTTAAGTGTTGGTTGTTCAACATTACCCGTGAGCGTAACCCCTGCAATGACACCATTTGCAGTCGTATCGGGGTTACGTATTGCTTTAATATTTAAAAATGGTTGTTCAATTGAACCGCTAAAACCGACTTGCCCTGTGCTGATTATTAAATCTTGCCCAAAGGCTAAGTAAGTACCTTCAATTAAGTTAAGCTCACCTGTGGCTATAATTGGTGCACCTTGATTCATTTTTATAGCTAAATCACCCGCAACTTTTGATTCCAAGCCAAACGATTCTACTTTTACATCGTTTTTAACAATCACTTTTAAATCTATGTCGTAATCAAACGGAACTGTTTCGGTGGCCTCGGTTTTTTGATCAACAATAATTTCATCATCGCTAACTTGCACTGCGCCCTCTGGGAGCTCTTCAATCATTATACGACCGTAAGGCACAACTACCTCACCAGCAAGCTTGAGTGCGTTATTAGCCAAGCCTATTTTTAAATCTGGCGATACTTTAAAAGTAACCCCTTGCTGCGCGCGTACATAAAACTGCTCACCAACTACCGCCACATTTACAGCAGGTTGCGCACCTTGCCAATCAACGTCACCGGTGAGATTTATTTTACCGCCCTGGTTGTCGTTTAAGTTGCCTTTTATTGTGGCCGTTGTTTTATCAAACAATACGTTTATATTTGATTTTTGCAGCGCTATAGGTAATTGCTCGCCCTCTAAACTAATATCGCTAACATTAAGCTCTCCATTTAATAAAGGATCTTTTAACGTACCAGCTAACGAGACCTTTCCGCTAATACCACCTTTTAACTGCTCAAGGGTTTCAAGAAATGGTTGTAAGTCTGAAAGGAGTATTTTATCGATGTTAATGGTACCGTTAAGCGCTTGCGTATTTTGTATATCATCGATATTAATTTGTGTATTAATTTTGCCTAATACACTTGATTCTAAATTAGCTTCAAGCTTGCTAATTTGAGAGTCCGAAAACGCACTAATAGTTAGAGTTTCGATTGGTAATTTAAAACGATCTTCTTCCGAGGTAAGCACCGCTTCTAAGTCGCTAGAATCGATATTTGCGCGTAATGTTTTAAGCGTACCGCTTTGCCAATTAAGTGCTACATCGCCAGCTATATTACCGCGAGTACGAATGCTATTAGGTAAAAAATGCTTAAGCTCCTCAAGCGCTAATTTGCTTAGTTTAGCATTTAGCTGACCAAGTTCTTTTGTTTGAGCTAGCGTGTCTATACATAATTCACTTTGCTCAGATGCCCAACAATGCGCGCTTACATTAAAGTCGCTAGTTTGAGTGTTAAACATAATGGCGATATTTTTAGTGTTGCTAAAACTAAGCTTTTTATCGCTAAGCGTTACATTACTAAGCTCGCCATTCCAAGTGGCATTATTAATTTTGCCATTAACTTCAAGCTCTATACTGCCTTGCTCGGCATCTACAGATGCCGTAAGTTGGTGATCTGTTTTATCGCCGCTGGCATCAATTTTAACACTATTAATTTGTTGGTCGGCCACCAGCGCCGAACCAACACTTACCGATACATCGGTTTGCCAATCGGCAGCGGTATCTAACTGCCCTTTTACTGATAATTTATTAATGTTTATTTCATCAAAAATAAAGCGATCGAGTATTAATGCTAAATCAACAGAGGGCGTTAACCTTTCCCCTCTCACTTTTAAATTTGCGTTGCCGTCGGCAGTAAATGGGATATTAGCTTTTTCATCACTTTTTAGCGTTACTTTGCCATCAACTTGCCAAGTATCATCAACTTGCCCGCTTAGTGCTAATTTATTGGTGCCGCTACTTAAATAAAAGCTATCAATATTAGCTTTTAACGTGTTGTCGAGCTTAAAGTTTGAGGCAAATTCTAGTGGCACGTCGTTAAGTAATCCGCTTAACTTTGTATTATTCATTTGTAGCTGCCACTTGTCGTCAGCTGCATTAAACGAGCCTTTAAACTGTCCTGAAATGTCACTGGTAGCGGCATCAGTTAAGTACTGCGCTTTTAAGTTAGCAAGCGTGCCATTAAAGTTAACCAGTATGCCTTTTTGCCAATCAACATTGGCTTTTATAGTTGCACTGCTTTCGTTTGCTTTAATGCTTAGCGCTTGTAAAGTTGCTTTGGTGAGACTGCCTTTTAATTGGGTATTTAAGTCAACAGCTGGGTACGCACCTAATTGGCTATTCCCCTGTAGGCTAAGCTGATAGTCGTCAGCATTACCTTGTGCATTGAGACTTACATTTCGCACTTTAAGCTCATTACTTTGTGCATCAATAAGCCACTGTTTAATTTTGCCATTTAACTCAAACGGATAGTTTTTCTGCTTTAAATTTGCCGTTGCCGTTAAACTAAGCGGATATTGTCCCTGCGTTTCTAAATTTAGGTTTAGGTTTGACAAGTCCCCATTCAACTGCAAATTGGCTTGATGCTCGTCACTTTGTAAAACAACATCCCCTTTTACGGGCAAGTTCCCTGCAAGCTCAGCATTAAGGTGCGTATTAAGCTGCCACTGCTCATACTTTGCTGAGAATGACTCTAAGTTAATAACCGCATCTTCCACACTTAATTGCAGCGAGATGTTTTCAATAACATGTAGGGCTTCGTTTTGCTCAATCGTAATTTTAGCTATTTCAAAGTCTTCAACAATTAAGTCAAGTGGTGAAGTAAATTCTATATTAGGTAATGCGGGTAGGTGCGTTAAAGGCGCTTGAGTATTTTGCGCCGTTTGTGTTTTCGCATCTTGTTCTTGCTCTTTTAAAGCAACAAGTATGGTGGGAATATTCAGGCTTTTAACCGTCAGCTTTGAACCCTCTGCTTTTGCTGAGAGTTTAAAGTTATTAACGCTTACGTTTGCACTTGGATGCTCTAGAGTAAATTTATTGATCGCAATGTTTTTTACAGCAATATTAAAAGGTAAGCTGATTTTTTCAAGCGGCTCTGCCGCGGCTTCTTCTTGTGACTCTGCAGTTTTTGGTAATGTTAAATTTATAGATTTAGCACTTAAGTTATCTATACAAATTCCATCGCACTGCCACCAAAACAAATCAATTTTCAATTGTTGTGCATTAAAGTCCAATCCGTTGCTAGCAAAGCGTACATTAAAGGCATCATTATAAATAAAACGGCCATCTTTAATTTCAATATGTAGTCCATCTACCGCTTTGTTTGCACTATAAGCAATAAATTGATTACCGGGTGCGGTAAATAACAAACAAAATAGTGCAACAACTAACGTGACAAAAATAGCACTTACGGCGGCTGTTATCTTTTTTAATACTGACATTAAATTTCTGGCCCTATGGTAATACTTAAACGTGTGCTTTTACTTTCTTTTGTTAATCCCCAAGCGTGGTCTATGCGCACAGGGCCTACAGGTGTTAAATAGCGAAAACCAAAACCAGCACCTACTTCAAAGTCATCCGAAAAATCATTAGTCGCAGTACCACCATCAACAAATAAAGCTGCTCGCCAATTTCTAGCAAACTGATAGTTGTACTCTATTGTACTGGTTAGTAAGTATTTACCACCGATGAGGTCGCCATCATCATTTTCTGGCGATATTGATTGATATGCAAAGCCACGAACGCTTTGATCACCACCAGCGTAAAAGCGCAGTGAGTAAGGTACGTTTTCAATATCATCAACAAGCATTGCCCCCACATTCGCTTTTAAAAACACCAAGTGGCGGTCAAAATAAGTGCGTAGCCATGCATGTTGCATTTGAACCCTAATCAAATTAGTACTCGAAAGCACATCATCTAAGCCAAACTCAGCAGATATAAGCCACTGCTCTCCCCAATAAGGAGTCGTGCCGCCTTTTGATTTTTTGCGAGCATAGCTAATGCCAGGCATTAACATTTCGGTACTTTCTTCGTCTTCATCACCGATGCGGTAGGTTTCTTGGTCGCGGCGTAAAAATGCAGTACGCACCCACTTATTTTCGGTTAACCATTGGCGCTGTAATTGGCCAGTTAATATTTCGCTGTAGGTATCTTCAGCGAGCTCATCTTCTAATTTATAACCGACAGAAAAGCGCCATAGATCATCGTTAGGATCATCTACAGGTACGGTATAAGCCATTGAAATATTCTGCTGTTTTTCAGAAACATTGAGATTTGTTTCTAAATAATGCCCATTTTCTGTAATCCAAGGCTTCGTCCATTTAAAGCGAACCCTAGGCTCTGTTTCAGTGAAGCCTGCTCCTATTTCAAAACTATTCGCAGGCTTGGATGATACCTCTACTTTAACAGGTACTTGGCCATTTTTACGTGCAACAATATCGGTATAAACACGCACGCTTGCAAAATAAGGAGTGCTTGATAAGTCAAGATTGTAGTCTGCTATTTTTGTTGACTTATAAGGCTGTCCTTGAGTAAAGGGGGCTAAAGAACGTATATATTTTTCAGCTGGGTTATTACTAGCAATTTGTATATCGCCAAACTGATACCTAACTCCGGTATCAATTATGAAAGTAATAACAGCACTATTTTTTTTAAGCGATACTTCTAATTTGCGCGCTGGCCACTTAGCATCAAAGTAACCTAGCTCTAGTAGCATAGATTCTATTTTTTTATGAGCAGAGTCATATTTACCATGATTTAAAACATCACCTTGCTTTAAGTGATTGCTTTTAATCAATGCCTGTAATTGGGTATCGCTTTGACCATCACCGTTTAGCGTAATATTAATTGCTTCTATGCGAGTTGCAGGCCCCCGTTCAACTTTAACAATTAGTTCGCTGTCGTCTTTATCATAAATAACCTCGACGGTCGGGCTATAATAGCCAAGTGCTTTGATGCTATTTTGTACTTGTTTTTGAGCATAACGGCGAAGTGTACGGGTTGGCTTCTCGCCAATTAACTGCTTGAGGTAAAGAGCTACGTTATTTTCTAAATCGCCACTTAACCCTTCAATTTCGTAATCTTCTATGACTTTTTCTGCCGCATAGCTATTTGTCGCAATTAAAGCGCTCACAACACACATGCAACGTAAAAACTTAATAAACAAGTAAATATCCTTACTTTTAATATCTAACAAAAAACTGGTTAATTACCCGCATATTAGCATAGCCATAATGAGCAACACATTAACTTAATAACAATCTAACGCGTAAATTTAACTTTGAATAAATATCAGCATAATTAAAATTAGTACGCGTTAAGACAATATTTTAGTTACAATAGTGCCTACGAATAAAAAATTAATTTTAAATGAGTTTTTAATGCAATTCCCTGATGATGATAACGGCCAACTTTTAGCCGAAATAGCCGCTGCTGGCATTGATTTAAATAAAATGCACCAAGTCGATTTTTTTATTTTATTTGAACAAGAAGCCGATGCTGAAAAATTTGCTAAAGAAATAGTCTCTGATGCATTAGTTCAAAATGCTGAGCTTGAAAAATGTAAAGACACTGGCGTTTGGGAAGTAATCACTCAAGTACAAATGGTGCCAGAGCACACCCTTCTAGGACAAGCAGAGCAATACATTGAAAGTATTGCTAATAGCTTTAATGGATACGGTGATGGCTGGGGATTAATGGACGGTGACGAGGCTTAATCGCCTTTTAGTTCAATGTACTCTATCAGTTAAGCTTAGCGGCTTAACTGATTTGCCTTTCTAAAACCCCCTTTATAGTCAAATAGCTTATCAGCCACTTTCCAACCATACTTTTTGCTTTTTCGTGCAATAACAAAATCCGGTGGTACTAATTCAAATTGTGCGTTTACTACTTGCGCTGCAGTTTTAAAATTAATAGGTGTTTGCCCAAGTCCTACTCGTAGACCAAATTGCTTGTTAAATATAAATTGCCCGCCTTTATTTGCGAGGTTATATACCTCATCGCAACTTGCACCATCTTCATCAAAATACGTTATTTTAATAAGTTCATCTTTAATTTGAGTTACCGATAACCCACTACATCGAAGCACAAGTGCGTCTTTTAAGTTTAATGCATTACGTAACTTATCATCAGGGTCGGCCATTACTGAGCCGCAATCATGACATTTACGTGCAGCAATATCATTTTGGGCACCGCACTGCTCACACTCTTTAAACCTAAAACGATAATCGCACTGCTCTTTATGCCCATCATCATCTTCTAACAGCCCTTTACAGCGCCTGCCAAAGTGCTCTATTACTTTTCCTGCGGAATCAGTTTTACCCCAAAATATATTCGCAAAACCACAGCCAGGACAAAGTACCTGCACAGGTTCATTATCACTATCGCCTTTTTTATCGCCTACTTCTGGGTGAAATAAATTAAAACCATTGCCAGCATAATCTATTACTAAGCAATCCGTTTTTGATTCAGATAGCCTCAATCCTCGCCCCACAATTTGTTGATATAAACTAACTGATTCTGTAGGTCTTAAAATAGCTATAAAGTCGACATGTGGCGCATCAAAGCCGGTTGTTAGTACCGATATATTAACTAGATACTTTAATTGCTTAGTTTTAAATTGCTTAATGATTTTATCGCGCTCAGTGTTTGGCGTATCACCTGTTATAAGTGCACTTTGATGAGCTGGTAGGTAGCTTAATATTTCCTGAGCATGCATTACCGTGGCGGCAAAAACCATAACACCTTCACGCTCTTCACTGTATTGAATTACTTGCTGTAATATAGCTTTCGTTGCGCGCTCACTGTTTTTTAAAAGCGCATTCATATCATCAGTCGTATATTGCCCAAATGCATTACTATCTAAAGATGAAAAATCATAATGGCTAATCGCTGCATCAACTTCGTTTGGCGGCGTTAAATAATTATGTTTGATCATATACCTGAGCGGCAATTCAAAAATACAACTTTTAAACGGGCTTTCTTTAGTCCCTTTAACAAAGCCATGATAATGATGATGGTATATCCACCCCGTTCCTAGCCGATAAGGTGTTGCTGTTAAACCCAATACTTTTAACTGAGGGTTATATTCTTTTAAACTGCTTATTACTTTTCCGTACTGGCTTTTTTTATCCCCATTCACCCTGTGGCATTCATCAATAATAAGTAACGAATAATGCTCATTTAATTTATTTAAATTACGAGAAAGTGATTGCACACTAGCAAAGGTTACTTGATGGTTTAATGACTTTTCTTTTAAACCGGCTGAAAATATACTCGCCTCTAAACCAAAACTTTTATACTTTTGCGAGTTTTGCTCTACCAACTCTTTTACATGAGCAAGTACTAATGTTTTTTGCTTAGCAATACGGGCAAGTTCAGCTATAACAAGGCTTTTACCTGCACCGGTCGGTAGCACAATAACGGCAGGATCATTACTCTTTCTAAAGTGTAAAACGGTTCGTTCTACGGCTTCTTGCTGGTAAGGTCTTAGTTTATAGCTCATGGGAAAACAAATAAGTTTGAGTGAAGAGATTTTAGCAAATAATAGCTGGGAGTTTTAAACTTTAATTATATTTTATTGAGGGGTAAACAAAAAAGAGAAGCCGAAGCTTCTCTTATATTTAGCTTTAAGCTAAAAATTTCTCAAGCTCAACACCTTCAAACGCTTTAGGACGACGGCCACGGCCTGTCCATTCAATAGTCTCACCATTAAGTTCCATGCGGTACTTAGGCTTAACTTTAGTACGTTTGTCAGATGCTCCATCTTGTAAATCTTCTAGCGTAAGTCCTTTTTCTTTTAAAAGATCCAAAACTTCCTGTTTCGCTTTTTGCTGCTGGGTATATTTTGAAATTGCATCATTGATAAGCTGTTGAGCTTTTTCAAGATCCGTTAATGATGCTGTTTTAATAAAAGATCGGACTTCTTTCATTTGTATCTCGCTAAATAAGTAAATCAAGTTTGATAGTATTGTAATTTAATACGTTAGAACAAACCAAGTAATACTTTAAATTACTATGTTATATTGAATTTAAGTCAAATATTACAAATCAACTGGCCTCATAGCCTGTGTTAATGTTGGATCAGAAAACTGCCACTGCATATCTCTTATAAATCTTTCAATTTCAGTTGGATCGACAATAAATCCGCAATTGGAATCTTGATTTCGGCAACCCATTCCAACTACATTTGAACCCGTAGGTTTGCCTGGAGCAGGTATATATCTCAGTGCAGCTAGTAATTCATCGAACATGTCGTTTAACGATTCTGATTTAACTTCAATCCTCTCAATTGATAAGTTAGGATCTGTTTGTGGCAATTTTATACCTAGAGAGATCAAGCGAAGATTAGACTCTTCTACAAAATATGCTGACTTTTTATAATACTCAACAGCTTTTTCTTGGTTATTTTCCTCTAATTCATAATACTTTGCTAAAACAAACTGAGCTTTATGATAATCCTCATTGGATGCAGCCTCTAAATAAGTCTTACCTTTTTTATAATCTTTATCAATTAGTTTACCATCAATATAAAATAGACCTAAAAAGTAATTTGCTGCAGTAACGTCATTTTTAGCAGCCCACTCTAACCAATTAATTCCTTTTTTAACTTCAACATTACCACCTTCACCATTTAAATACATTAACCCTAGTTTAAATTGGGCTGTAGGACTTCCATATTTCGCACTATTCAAAAAATAACGTCGTGCCTTACTATGATTTTTTTCTATACCGTACCCTTTGTAATAAAATGTCCCTAATACCTCCGTCGCCTGTGGGATATCTTTGCGCGCATATTTTTTAAAATCTTTAAAACGTTGCTTACATACTTTTGTATCGCACTCAGTAATTTCTTCTGAATGGCCATTCTGACTAAACAGTAATACACTTAAAATGAGCAGTAACTTTACTATCGCTTTCATATTTCCCTCTTTATAAGAATTATATCCATTAATCAATCTTAAACTTCATAACGTAATAAGTTTAAATTATATACAACATCTAATATAATCAATAATAAAGGTATTTCCAACTTTAATTAAAAATAAAAAGTTAAATACACTTTAATGCAAAAAAATTGAGAAGCTTTGAGAGCTCTTGAATAACTCTTTGGCTATGTGAGACGCGAATTACTTTGAGAAATTCAGATTTTTAATGCAAACTTCTAGCCCACTCAAAATTATTAATAACATCAAACCTATTAAGTAGAAAAACTCGTAGACTTGCTTCCTTTATCGCTCACCTAAGAAACTTATAAAATGACCAGGGTTGTTACTTTAAGATAAAAAAGGCTGATAGTAGAATCAATAGCTTGATTTTTGGTCTGCATAATTCTTGATAATGACAAACAGCTGAGAATAAATCTCATTTTGAAATTCCACTTAAAGAATATTCTATATAAAGTTATTAACGCATTAGGATACAGTGATAAATCAATTCAACTTACATTGAGCCAGTTGGCCAACGCTTCCTTATATACTTATTGCTAGGTTAGTTACTCGAAAAGAAAATCATAAGTATACTGACCTTGATGACAGAGCCAATAAGTTACCTACCAGCCGAATATTAGTAATTTATATAATCATTGGTCATCAAGAAAAAAGCATTATATGCTTGGTAATCAATTAATATTAAGAAGTTTTTACGTACAGATAATGAGGCTTTTTACCGTACCAACTGAGTTTTATTAGTCGTTTATTTAAAATAATAAGGTTAGTATATTCCTTAGTAGCGGCAATAATACCTAGTTATTTTATACGACCACAGAAAGCTTACTTCTACGGCTTCTAGGAGAGGAAGTTTCGTCAGAATCAGCCAAGCCCTGAAAGCAATGGTATGCCAGAAACAAAAATGCCGCTCACCTTAAGTGAACGGCATTACTAAATAAATTCTGCATTTGGTTACTGCTATCAGAATTTTATAGTATAGCTAACTCTATAATCACGACCGTAGTTGTTGTATAACTCAGGGTTAGTATATTCACCTTTAGAATTTAGAACTGGATCTTCATCTGTTAAGTTATTAACAGCAAGACTGATCGAGCCTAAATCACCTGCATCATAAGTATAGTTAAGGTTATGAACCAACCAGCTATCTAAGCGACCAGTCTGAATTAATACACCATCTTCATTTGGAATTTCATTTTCAGATGTTGATGCTGTGTAAGACATATTCCATGCAACACTGTGCTCATCTAATGACCAACTTATCGTTGTATTCGATTTATAATCCGGCTGGCCACTCCAATCCGCTGTATTATAGACCCTACCTCCAACTTCTTCCTCATAAGAAAAGGTAAAGCTGTTGACAGAGTTAAAGCGGAACATACCTACATTAGTATCAACATTACCATACAGAGTTAAATCTAGACCTTCAATTTCGAAACCATTACCATTGAAATATCCCGTACCAGCTTCTAGTAAGCGACCATTTTCAGCACGGATTAGATAAAAGGTCTCATTAGATGTATCTGACCCAGGTAAGAACGAAGAAATTAAACCTGCCGACTCATCTGATAATAAACTTTGAACGGTTTTAGTTTGTATTACGTCATCGATTGATAAATTAAAGTAATCTACTTTAACGCCAAAGTTTTCAACAATATCCCAAGCAACTCCAAAGTTTAAATATTCTGAAGTTTCTGCGCCTAAATCAGGATTAGATTTATAATATGTATCAACTTGCTGATCTGATGTACTTCCTTGAGCAAAATCGGTTGCGTCCTCAGCACTAAATGTTGTTGCAGCATTTAATTCATCTAAACCTGGAGCACGGAATGCCTCAGAATATGAAGCGCGAACAACAACAGTATCCGTTGCCTGCCAGCGAATTGAAGCTTTTGGTGCTAAATTATCGCCAAAATCTGAATAGTCATCATATCTAACAGCTAAATTCACTTCAACTGTATCTGAAACCGGTAGAGCCGCTTCGTAGAAAAAGGCTGTTATATCACGCTCTCCTCTAGCACTATTACCGGCTGAACCACCGATTAGTCCTGCCTCAGATTGACCATCATAAATATCGGCATAAGTTTGCTCTAAATACTCAGCTCCAAAATAATGTGCTACATCGCCACCTGGTAATTCAAATAAATCAAAGCCAAAACCTGCGTTAATTTGATTAAATGTTGATGATGAGTTTTGTAAAGTGGTAGCTTTCATATTAGCTACACCAACGTCTGATGTAAGAGGAATACCATTCGCTTCGTTATGTGCAAGCCCACCATAACTCAGGTAATAGGTGCCAACCGATTTGTTATCAGCTTTATTTGTATGAAAATAAATATCCCAAGTAGCATTGTTCCAATCTAAATCTCCGCGTAAACCAGTTAAATAATCTTGGCTATAATCATCTACATTACCATCACGCGTACCTAAATCAGCCCAGCGCCATAAACCTAATGCTCCATCTTCGCCATAAGGATTTACTGGGTTATCAGCACTCAATGATGCCCATTGTGCAGCAGCCGGCGCGTAACGGCCGAATGAGCTATTTTGTACAAACATTGCACGTCCGTACCACTCAACTGAATCACTTAATTCATAATTTGAGTCTATGTAAACTGTATTACGATCAATAGAAGCTTTATTATAAGATACATTAGCGTGCGCATACATGCAGTAATTAGAGCCTGGTGCATAATCAGTATCTGCTGCTATTTCTTTAAACGCATCGTCACCATATTTTGCAGCTTGATCTGCACAAATTGGGGATGCTTGTGCCTCAGAATAATCAGGTGATAAAACTGTTGCGCCATACCAAGACCAGCCTACAGTTTCATCATATGCTTGAATAGTACCATCACCATCACGGTCGATTAGTTGTGGTGCTGTATAAGATCTGTCGCGATCAGCAATCCCCTCTCTTTTTTGATGATCGAATGCAATTGTTACATTACCTTTATCGGTAGAGTACCCTGCCGTTACAGAAAAGCCTGTATTGGTAGTACCTTCATCTTGCTCACGATGGCCGGCTTCAGCTTGAAATTGTAAACCCTCATAATTCTTTTTCATTATGATGTTTACTACACCAGCCATTGCATCTGACCCATAAGTAGATGATG
Organism: Pseudoalteromonas sp. C8; assembly: GCF_011378685.1. Classification (NCBI taxonomy): domain Bacteria; kingdom Pseudomonadati; phylum Pseudomonadota; class Gammaproteobacteria; order Alteromonadales; family Pseudoalteromonadaceae; genus Pseudoalteromonas; species Pseudoalteromonas sp. C8. Next base: position 78,071 of record NZ_WTKT01000010.1, on the reverse strand, counting down.
CACCATCGGTTAAAATTTCGATACGTTCAACCGCAGCCATTGGAATAGAATTCAAGTTTGCAGATTGACCACCTAATGTGGGTGAACCAGGCATGCGTTTGCCGTCTAGCAGAACAAGAGTTCTGCTCGAGCCAGCTCCGCGTAAATTGATAGTAGCTTGAGATTGAGCTGAACTACCCGAACGCTCAGAGAATGAGCCAAAAGAGTTAAAACTACTTCCTCGTAGTGCATCAGCAACAGTAAAATTACCTTCAACCTTCATATCAGCTGAAGTAATTATATTTACAGGTGATGCACCTTCAAGATCAGTACGCTTTATACGTGAGCCAGTTACTTCAATACGCTCGACTTTGTCTGCACCTTCCTCAGCAGCTAATGAACTTGCAGAAAAAGCTGCTGTCGAAGCAGCGCTGAAAGCGATCGCCAAGCGAACTGCTTTTGAAACTTTATTATTTAACATTTAATTCTCCCTAGAATACTATTTTTATTTTATTTACAAAACGGTCTGCAATTAATCACAGTACCTATTTCGATTTGAATAGTAGTCCCAATTTATGCAAAAGGTCAACACTTGGCTAACCAAATAAACTTCTTTATTTACAATACCTTAATGTAACAAAAAACAAACACGATGCTCTTTTTACATTATTGCAAAATACTAACCTTTGTTTTTTTTGCAAAATTGAATACTGAAAATAAGTGCTATTTTAGAATCAATCACTTCTAGGAATCACCTTAAATAAGTTACTAACTTTCTTACAATAGTGAATGGTATAGATATAAAAGCAGCAAAAAGATAATGGAATAAACACGAACCAAAAGTCACACATAAATATGCCGTGAACAAAAGTAGCTAGATTTTTATATAGTTAGAAATAGTGTAAATATGCACACATACGCTGTACCTTATTCAAAGCAAGGCAAAGAGTGTGCTATCGATATGTAGCTAGGTAACATAACGCTATTGATGACTTTTATAGTTCACTATATTGAAACACGACTCTAATGCGTCGGACAATAGAGTAAATTTGAAGTGGGCTTTTAGATAAACCTTTGTTTGAAGGATATAAAGGCGGCTGTGAGACGTGTTACAACTCTATCAAGTGCAGTAACAGCCTCATTATATTTGCCCAAAGGGTATTATTATAGATAAAGATATTTTATTATTACTTTTTATAGGCAGGTTATTAATGTGATTTAAATGAAGGCTAATAAAACTCACTATTATCTTTTATAGCCTCTGTAAAGCGTGCCTATATATTCTTTATTTGAATCAACAAGAACTTCTTTATATACATCACCTCTTGAGGCTAATAGTTGTTTAAGTTGCTGGGCATTCAAAGCAGCTTGCTTTAAGTCTTTTAACCGATAAATAAGTCCTTCTAGCTCGAGAGAGAACAGGTGATAAGCTTTATCCAGGTCGATTTTTCTATTTTTTAAAATAAAATGATAGAAATCAGTGTACCTGGTACCTCTAATTGCAAGTGGGTGAATCTTTTTCTCTAACTCTATGTAATCATTAATAATAGAAATATTGCTATTAATCAGCTCTTCATTTTGTGACTTTAGCCCGCTTATTAGCTGCTTTAAGGGAACCAATAATTCACTCTGCACCCGAATTGCAGACTCTAATATTAGTACATTAGGTTTCACTATGTCCGAATCCACTTCGTGACATACAATTTGATATAGACCTCCTTGCTTTAATACTCTAAAGAGCTCTGGGATACTTCGTGTTAACTCACTATATTCGATAGCAAACTGTGTTACTATCGCATCAAATTCTGCAGTTTCAAAGGGCAGAACTTCAGCGCTTACATTAGATAAAATATTTGATGACTCTATACCGGCTACTTTTTCATTAACAACTGCTTTATCTACCCCTATGACATTAAATTGAACACTACTATTCTCTTGAATTAATCGAATAAGAGCACCATTCCCAGTGCCAATATCAAGTACTTTGTCATTACAATTTAACTTTTCAGCAAACCCCAACCAACAAGACTTTAATTTACCCGTGTAATTACTCTTTATATCTTGTCCAAATGAGGTTAGATAGCCTTGAGCCCAATAATCACTCCAATAGTTTTTCATAATTATTTCGTCCTGTTCTGAGATGAGTTGAAGATTTTAGTAAAGCGCCAGTGGATTAAGTACCGACCTTTGCATGCACTTAATTTGATATTTTATTTCTAATAATTAAGTACAGTCTCATTTCATTGTATATAAATATTAGCTGCTCAACGAGTATTATTAAACTTTTTAATGAGTTACATTTATCCAATAAAATTTTAGCTTAAACTTCATAGCCATCCCCTATGCAACGACAACTGATATAAATTGTAACTAATAAGTAGCAAGGCAAACAGATTCTGAGTTGTTATTTCCAGCGTCGTGCATTACTAGATAAATCTGTTGCATATTTGCGCTCATATTTTCACCACACTCTCTATCAATTACAGAAAGCAATTTATTTAAAATTAAAAAATACAGTATTAATCATGGGCACTATTATACTTAGGGCTTATTGTAGGTAACGATACCTGCACTTTATCTACTTCTGCTAATTTAAAGTTCTGGATATAGTCTTATTTTAGGTATGTAGTACGCGAAGTTTTTAGGTTTTTCATTTAAAAATCCTGATGCATAAACTGACATTAATACGAAGCATTTTTATAAAAAAAGGGCTGAATAAATTCAGCCCTTTTTTATTAACAAATTAACAAGTTAAAAGTTAAAAGTTAAAAGTTAATTGTATAGTTGATACGGTAATCACGACCATAGTTGTTATATAAATCAGCGTTATCGTAAGCGCCTGTAGATGTAAGTACAGGATCTTCGTCTGTTAAGTTGCTTACTGATAAGCGAACTGTACCATAAACACCTGCGTTATAGCTGTACGTAAGGTTATGAATCAACCAATCTTCAAGTTCACCATCTTGCTCTAAGATACCATCTTCATTTGGTGCTTCATTCTCAGAAGTAGATGACGTGTAGTTCATGTTCCAAGCTACACTATGGTCGTCAAGCGCCCAAGTTAATGTAGTGTTAGATTTGAAGTCAGGTTGACCACTCCAACCAGCAGTATTATAAACTCTACCGCCACGCTCTTCATCGTAAGATAATACAAAACTATTTACAGTGTTCATGCGGAACTCACCAACACTAGTATCGATATGACCGTAAAGAGTTAAATCTAAACCTTCAATCTCAAAACCATTGCCGTTGAAGTAACCAGTACCAGCTTCTAATAAACGACCAGTTTCTGAACGTATTAAGTAAAAAGTTTCATTACTTACATCAGAACCAGGTGCGAAAGCAGTTATTCTGCCAGCCGCTTCATCCGATAGAAGACCTTGAACAGTTTTAGTTTGAATAACGTCATCAATTGATAAATTGAAGTAATCAGCTTTAACACCGAAGTTCTCAATCACATCCCAAGCTATACCTAAGTTAGTGTATTCTGATGTTTCAGGACCTAACTCTGTATTTGATTTGTAGTATGTATCAATTTGCTTAGACGAAGTATCACCTTGAGAGTAATCAATCGCTGATTCAGCACTAAAAGTAGTAGCGGCATTTAATTGGTCAAGACCTGGTGCACGGAAAGCTTCAGAGTAAGAAGCACGTACTACAACAGTATCTGTTGCCTGCCAACGAGCAGATATCTTAGGAGCAACATTATCACCAAAGTCAGAGTAGTCATCGTAACGTACGGCAATGTTAACTTCTAGTGAATCTACTACTGGCATTGCAACTTCATAAAAGAAAGCCGTAATGTCACGATCACCAAGAGCAGAGTTACCTGCAGAGCCGCCTATTAAACCAGCTTCTGACTGACCATCGTAAATATCAGCATACGTTTGCTCTAAAAATTCAGCACCAAAATAATGCGCTACCGTACCGCCTGGTAATTCAAACAAATCGAATCCGATGCCGGCATTGTATTGATTGAAAGTAGAAGATGAGCTTTGTAGAGTTGTTGCTTTCATATTTGCAACACCTTCATCAGAACCTAAATCAATTCCATTTGCTTGGTTGTAAGCTAAGCCACCATAGCTTAGGTAATAAGTACCTACAGATTTGTTATCAGCTTTATTAGTATGGTAATAAACATCCCAAGATGCATTATTCCATTCTAAATCACCGCGTAAACCCATTAGGTAATCTTGACTGTAATCATCAACGTTACCATCGCGATTACCAATACCAACCCAACGCCAGTAACCAGTTGTATCTTCATCGTAAGGGTTTGCTTCATTGTCTGCGGCTAAATTATTCCATGTAGCTGCAGGTGGAGCATAACGACCAAATGAGCTATTTTGAACAAACATAGCACGGCCATACCATTCTATATCGTCATTCAATTCATAATTTGCATCTAAATAAACAGTATTACGGTCGATAGAAGCTTTATTGTAAGATACATTTGCGAAAGCAAACATACAATAAGTAGAACCTTCACTACCCCAGTCATTGTCAGCTGCAAACTTACGGAATGTATCCTCACCGTACTCTGCTGTTAAATCGTCACATATTGGTGATGCTTGAGCCTCTGAAAAATCAGGTGCAGCTACAGTCGCACCGTAGATAGACCAACCTTTAGTTTCTTCATATGCCTGAATTACGCCATCACCATCAAGATCTGTTGCTGAAGCTTTAGTATAATCACGATCACCATCAGATATACCTTCGCGTCTCTGGTGGTCAAAAGCAAATGTTACATTACCTTTATCTGTAGAGTAACCAGCGGTTACCGAGAAACTAGCTGAAGTAGTACCTTCATCTTGATCACGGTGTCCTGCTTCACCTTGGAACTGAAGACCTTCATAGTTTTTCTTCATGATGATGTTAACAACACCAGCCATTGCGTCAGAACCATAAGTTGAAGATGCACCATCAGTTAAAATTTCGATACGTTCAACTGCAGCCATTGGGATTGAGTTTAAATTTGCTGATTGGCCACCAAGAGTTGGTGAACCAGGCATGCGCTTACCATCTAATAAAACTAACGTTCTGCTAGAACCAGCACCACGTAAGTTAATAGTAGCTTGAGATTGTGCAGAGCTACCTGAACGCTCTGAAAATGAACCGAATGAGTTAAAACTGCTGCCTCGAAGTGCATCAGCCACAGTGAAGTTACCTTCAATCTGCATATCTTCTGCTGTAATTATGTTTACTGGCGAAGCACCTTCTAAATCTGTACGTTTAATACGTGAACCAGTAACTTCAATTCGTTCTACTTTTTCTACGCTATCTTCTTCTGCAGCAAACGAGCTTGCCGAAAATGCAGCTGTAGATACTGCACCAAATGCAATCGCTAAGCGAACTGCCTTTGAAACTTGATTATTTAACATTTGATTCTCCCTGGTGTTACAACTTTATAGAAGCAACTATTATTTAATTATTTTTTATTATCACATGCTATTAACAGTGACTGAAACAAATAGTAAACAAAAAAAACTGAAAAGCCAACCTCTGTTAACTAAATATTAATCATAAAGAGGTTTTTTAATGATATTTTTTGTAAAACCGGGATTATCGTACGATTTAGAAGCAGAAAAGTGGATTATTTAATCAAAAACATCTGATAAATATGAAAACTAGAATAATGTAAACTGATTTTTAACAGAAACATTTACATTTTGATTAATTAACGGCTCTACCATATCCAAAAGCGGTACAATCTGTTTTTCTAAATAAATTGCATAGTCATAGCCATGAAGGCCTTGATACAGCTCAACTCCGCCTGTTGTGTAAACGAATGTAACAAATTCGCCTCTATTAACTGTAAATTCGCTATTTTTTTTCTGGTGTTTTTTAACTGCTTGAACATGAGGGGGGATATTTTTCTTATAATCGATTAAGTTTTGACCTAATCTCTTTTTGAAAATGAGTAAATGATCAAAATCACCTTGGTATAACTTTGTTGTACAGTCTTTAACAAGGTCATTTATATTTAAATTTCCATCAAAAAGACTAGTAAATAGCTCGAACTGGAATTGTTGAGCAAGTTTAGTCCAATCACTTCTTACTGTTTCTAATCCTTTAAATACTAATTTTGATTCGTTTGGTTTAATTAATTTACCTACGTAGCGCTTTTTAGAACCAACTAGCTTCCCTCTTATGGTTGGCAAAAAGAAAGGGCTATAAAGAGATTCAAATTCTATTTCTAAATGACTTGTTAAGTTGTGCGTTTGTTTAATCTCGTTAATCCAATCTGTAGTTATCTTTTTAGCTAAAAACACGCCAATTTCATTACACTCATCTGGTGTTAGCTCATCATCCAACTTAATAAATGTAGAATCGGTATCACCATAAATAACGCTATAACCAAGCTCTTCTATCCATTTTTTAGTTTGTAGCATTATTTCGTGCCCTCTTAACGTAATAGAGCTAGATAACCTGGGATCGTAAAACCTGCACCCTTTTGAGCCTAAAACACCATATAAGCTATTCATTATTATTTTAATTGCTTGAGAAAGCATTTGATCTTGATTATCTTTGGCGAGCTGCCTTTGTGAGGCTAAGCTTTTAATTAATAAAGGTAAGTGATGTTTATCGCGCGAGAATAGGGCTTCATTAAAACCCTGCACACTTTGGTTTGGATTTTTTAAACCTTCTATCAGTCCAAGTGGATCAATGTAGAAAGTTTGCATAATACTGGGGTACAAGCTTTTAAAATCTAAAACAATGACATTTTTATAAAGCCCAGGAATAGACTCCATTACATAACCGCCTGGGCTTTCAAATGTATGTCCATGATCGCCCATATTTGGGGCAACATAGCCACTGCGATGCAGTAATGGTAAATACATATTAATAAAAGCAGCGACAGAGCCGCCCTTTTTTTCAAGCTCTAACCCCGTAAGCTTTGTTCTTATAATAGAAAAATCGAGTAGCTTTAATTTATCAAAAATTTTATTTACCAAAATACAATCTTGTCGATTATATTTTGCTAAAGAAAGTTTATCTTCGTTAAATTGCCTAATAATTTCCTGCAAACTATTAGCCGTGTCGATTAATTTAGACTCACCCAACACTTGATTTGAAACATTAGCTAGAGAAAAACTCTCAAAACTATATGTACCGTTTTTTAATGTGTCTATTCCATCAACCACACATCGCCCGGGAATCGATACTCGAGTAAAGTGTCCTTTTCGAACATATAAAGGTTGTTCTCCCCTACCCAGTAATAACTTAATGCCTAGTGCTTCCGCTCTTTCATGAATAACCGAAAAATCGAACTCAATTACATTCCAGCCAATTATGACATCAGGATCGCTAAGCTTAATAAAATGCTCTACCCCCCTTAACAGCTCAGCCTCATCTACACACCAAATAATATCAAACTCTAGGTTTGCAGCTTCTCTATCTGGCTCGCCAATCATTAAAACACAGTCTAAATTACAGCCCACAAGTCCAACAGAAAACAAAACGCCACTTTCGTTACATTCAATGTCTAACGAGAGTTTATTAAGAGCTGGGGAATACTCATCATTCGCTTTTAATTTAGCGTTGGTTATTAATGTATAGCCATCTTGCTTAAATACATTACCCGTTATCCAAGCACCTCCTTTTATAAAACGCTCCATTAGGTAGCGCTCTATTGGTCGAATATCTTCTTCAAATAATACAACTCCACGCTGCTTTAAAGCTTTAGTAGCACAATAAAAGTGTTTAAGTGACTTGAAGTAACAGGCCGACATATCTTCTTGCTGAAAGCTTTTTAACTCAAGACTTTTAATATTAAAGGTAAGTGACTCAGCTGCTAATATTTCATTCGCTATTTCAGCATCTTTACTTTTGATAAAAAACAGCGCATTTTCGTTAGTCGACACCGTTTTTATAGGCCCTTTATCACTACAAAACCACGCTTCGTAGCAGATGCCGTTAGCAGTATCATAAGCATGAGAAGAAACAATAAAACCGGCTGTTAAGTACACTATTACTAAACCTTATACATATATATGTAAGTTTTCACTTAATTCAAAATGCTTTAAAGCCATAAACTCAACCTAAATAAACACTCAGATACTTTATTTGCTAAATTAATCTCATCACTTCTTGTAGTTACACTCTTATAACTCTAAAATCCATAGCACTGTAATTATATACATACTTTAGGTAAATCATCCCATGCTTTCTGACTCACTAAAAAAAACAATTAGGCAAGTACACCAGCATGTGGCTAGCAACCTAAACGATTATCGCCCTCGCAGCAGCCAAAACTACCTTGTAGCTGAAATAGCAAAAACCCTTGCAGGCGAATACCATAAAAAGCAGCGCATATGCGTAATTGAAGCTGGCACCGGTACAGGAAAGTCTCTTGCCTATTGTTTAGGCGCATTGCCTCTTGCCTTAGCGCAAAAAAAGAAGCTCGTTATTTCTACCGCAACCGTTGCACTGCAAGAACAATTAATAGCAAAAGAACTGCCATTTTTTAAAAAGCACTCAGGTCTCGACTTTAAATTTGATTTGGTAAAAGGTCGCCATCGTTATATTTGTGCCCACAAGCTACATAATGCTGTAAACGGCGATAGCCAAACACAAATGGACTTTATGCCAACGCTTACCTCTCCATTGAGCACAATGGAAGCCAAGTGTTTGAATGAGCTATATAACGCCTATGTGAATAAAAAGTGGCAAGGCGATAGAGACAGCTGGGCTGACACTGTACCCGATAGAGTGTGGAACTTAATAGCCTGCGATAAACATTCATGCCAACGCCAAATGAAGGCGCATCAAACGTGTCCGTTTCAGCTTGCTCGTAATCAATTAATGCAAATGGACGTACTAGTAATTAATCACTCATTACTACTTGCCGATTTAGACTTAGGCGGTGGTAAAATTTTACCAGAGCCCGACAATACCATTTATGTAATTGATGAAGCGCACCATTTAGCACATATAACACGCGATTTCTCATCGGCCGCAGCAACGATTAAAGGCACAATAGAATGGCTTGATAAGCTCACCAAGTTTAGCGGGAAAATGGCGAAGGTTTTAGTGGGGCAAAGAGCTATTGGGCAAAACTTTAAACTTTGCGACAGTATTAACGACGCAAATAAAGATTTAAAAGTAGTTCGCGATATTCTTGATAATGCCGACTTTGAATACTCAAAAGACGATACTTATCGTTTTGAGCATGGTGAAATTCCAGAGTCGCTGCACAGCAAAGCGAAAGACATAAGCGAAGCCACGCAAGATGCGCTGCGCTGTTTAAACAAAATGCACGACACCCTTACCCAAGATGTGAGCGATGGCGACATAAAACCTTATGTTGCCGACCCCATATTGGGCGAAAGTGGCCAATACATAAACAGGTTAGAGCAACTAAACAAACTATGGTTTAGTTACGCAAAAAAAGGGGAAGGAGCTCCTCATGCACGGTGGATAAAACGCCTTGAATACAAAAGCCATCACGATCACCTATTAAGCGACTGCCCTATCGAAGTAGGTTATTACTTAAAAGATAAATTGTGGCGAGAATGCGCGGGCGCTGTTTTATGTTCGGCCACATTAAGCGCGTTGGGTTCGTTTGATCACTTTGCTTACGAAACAGGACTTGCTAAAGAAGATGGCGTTAAATTTATTAAAGTACCTTCTCCATTTGATTACCCCAAACAAGCCACTTTACGTATTCCGGTATCAAAAGTAGAACCTACCGATAAAGACTTTAGTGATCACCTAGCTAAAACTTTACCAGAGTACCTAAATGATAAAAAAGCGAACCTTGTACTATTCGCTTCTTACTGGCAAATGGACCACGTAACAAAGTTTCTTAGAACAAAAGGTTTTAACTTATTAGTACAAGGTGAAATGTCGCGAGAAGCATTGCTTAAATTACACACTAAAAATGTAGACGAAGGCAAAGGCAGTATTTTATTTGGAACACAAAGCCTTTCGGAAGGTCTTGATTTGCCTGGAAAATATTTAGAGAACTTAATAATTACTAAAATTCCGTTTGCGGTACCTACTTCGCCAATAGAAGAAGCGCAAGCAGAGTTTGTACAAAGCAAAGGTGGCAACCCGTTTTTAACGATTACCGTACCAGACGCCGCAAAGAAATTGGTGCAAAGCTGTGGTAGACTGCTGCGAAAAGAGAGTGATGAAGGCTGTATTACTATTCTCGATAGACGCTTAGTTACTAAGCGGTACGGTAAAGCCATGCTCGACACCCTACCACCTTTTAAAAGACAAATAGATTATTAATGTTTGAACTCGCACTCGATCCAACAACCTGGGCTGTTTTATGTGCTGTTGCACTTGCCGCAGGTTTTATAGACGCTATCGCCGGTGGCGGTGGCATGTTAACTGTGCCCGCTTTACTAACAGCTGGCTTACCTCCGCATTTAACATTAGGCACCAATAAACTAGCAGCAAGTTTTGGCTCGTTAACGGCAAGCTATACTTATTATAAAAAGAACTTATTTAGTCCAAAGTTTTGGGCTGCCTCCATTATTGCTACCGCTATAGGTGCATTGATAGGTACTGTTATTGTTGATCATTTAAGTATCGATTTTTTAAACAAACTACTCCCCATTATTATTATTTTAGTTGCCGCTTATAGCTTATTTGGTAATTTAAGTACCACAGAAGGCGATGAGCTCCCTACACTAAACAAAGCGATGAAAATAAAACAATGGCTACAGGGTTTAGCATTAGGCTTTTTTGATGGTTTAGCAGGCCCAGGTACGGGGACATTTTGGACCGCTTCTAATGGCATGCTTTATAAAATGAACTTGCTACTCAATTGTGGTTTAGCGCGTTCAATGAACTTTGTTTCTAACTTTATATCGCTCATCACCTTTGTAGCACTCGGACATGTAAACTTTTTACTTGGCATAACAATGGGCTTTTTTATTATGCTAGGCGCATGGTTTGGAGCACATTCAGCAATACGTTTTGGTAGTAAATTTATTCGCCCTGTATTTAATACTATGGTTATACTTTTAGCATTAAAACTAATTTACGAGGCTTACTTTTAATATGCATTCAATGGCTTTAGATAAACTACGTCAACAAGTTGCAACGCTAAAACAACAAGCTGAGCAATTTGATAAAGCTAAACTTTTTTCTAAAAATCGTTACATGCAAGCGCAACCTAGCTTGTTTGACCGCGCAGTTTTTAGTACAAAGAGCATGAACCTCGTCGATTACGTAATAGAAATAGAAGATGAAGTGTCAAGATTACCGCCAAGTGAGCATCGCCATGCTTATACTTACGCACTTGAACGTATAGGAGCTCAGGTACAAGCTGTATTTAACGTTATTAAATCAACGCCTATTTGGGTTAAAGAAAACAAAAGCCATTATAAACCACGCCCTAAGCAAACCGTTTATAAGCACGCTGTACAAAAAATAATGCAATCATCGCATGAGCTTTATGACGAATTAAAACAAAACCATGAGTTTGAACGCCGTTTAGTGCTCATGATTGAAGAGCGAAAAATGCAAATGGATAAAGCCTCGCCTGCTAAAGCACAAAAGCTTAACCTTGAAATATTAAGCACACATGCTCGATTGGGTCGCTGCAGAAAAGCAATTTCTGCCACTGAGGACAAAATACAACAAGTAGAAAAACAACAACTGCGTTAAGGCGCACTTTACTATGCAGCTTTATTATCATCCATTGTATTCAGACCTTATCCTTGCAGAACGTCATCGATTCCCTATTCAAAAGTATAAGTTACTTAAAACCGAAATAGAAAATCTAGGTGTTTCGGCTATTCACTTTCAAGAGCCTATAAAAGCAACTAAATCTCAACTTTCGCTATGTCATAGCCAACGTTATATAGATGACTTTTTAAATGGCGGGTTAAGCGATAAAGCAATTAAAAAGATGGGATTCCCCTATTCGCAACAACTTGTAGAGCGTACTCTTTTATCAATTGGCGGGAGTATTCGAGCTGCTGAAGCGGCTTTTAGTCACGATCTAACCTTCAATTTAAGCGGTGGTTATCATCATGCCTATAGCGATTTTGGCAGTGGCTTTTGCATTTTTAATGATTTAGCTATTGCAGCAGCACATTTAATAAATACAGAGCAAGCCGACACTGTTTTAATTTTTGATTGCGACGTACACCAAGGCGATGGCACAGCACAAATCACTCAAAACTATAATCAAATTATTACCTGCTCAATTCATTGTGAGCAAAATTTCCCGCGTAATAAGCAAGAGTCTACTTACGATTTTGCATTGCCCGCTAAAACAGCCGATGATGAGTACCTTGCTACATTAAAGCAAGCACTCGATTTTTGCGTGCGCATACATAACCCTGATATTATTTTGTATAATGCAGGCGCTGATATTTACACTAAAGACGAGTTAGGCTTGTTTAATGTATCTCTCAATGGCGTATATGAGCGCGACTTGTTTGTTCTCAACTTCTGTAAGCAACATCAAATCCCACTAATGTGCGCTTTAGGTGGCGGTTATCAGCGTAATTTGAGTTCACTAATTAATGTTCATAAACAACTATTTAAAGCCGCTATCGATTTATAGTAAGCCTTAGTATAGACTCAGTTAAACGGATTATTTTAAAGCGGTGGGAATATGCGATTACACGAAGATATACACAACTATTACGAGAAGATTGTAGTTGAAGAAATCATCAAACTTAAACTTGATGAAAAATATGGTGAAGATGTAATGGCTGACTTTTGTTGTACGGTACTAAATCAGCTCCCGCCACGATATATTCGCTACGATGTAGATATGGCGTTTTATTTACCGCAATCAGAACGCATACATATGGAACAACGTGTGCAAACAGCAATAAATGTCGCCATTAGCCAAATATCAAAAAAGAAAGAGTTAAATGACAAGCCCACTTGATCAAGCCCCTACACATATTAAACTTGCAGTAGATTTAATTATGATACTAGAGCAACACGATGTTGCTCCAGAAGAGGTCTTAAAAGCACTCGATATTGTTAAAAGCGACTTTGAAAAAAAGCTAGAAAAGCCATAACTCTATTCTATTATTTGTATGTCGTACTCGGTAACGATACCTTCGTGCTTAGTGCAATCAATTTTAACTTCACCAAATGTGCGCCTAGGCGAAGTTGAACGACGACAGGTCATATTTTGTGCTTTAACGCCAAATTGCGTTATATACAACGCAACTGTTTCATCTATTAGTTGTTTTTGCTGTGTACTCGCTGCACTATAAAATGCATCGTATTGCGCAGACCAATTTTCAACCCCCGCTTCTTTTGCAACGCCTAGCCAGCCCATCCCTAGTTTAGTAGATTGCTCCAAGTATTGGCCTTTCAAAAACATAAACGCCAATGTGTATTGTGCACTTTTATAGCCTAGTCCAGCAGGCTCTTTTAAATAATTGAAAGCAGCCTCAAACTGTCCTTTTCGATACGCTTTAATACCATTGTATTCATTCTTTTTCATGGTGGTATCACTGTAAAGGTTGATTGGGCTTGAATTACATCCCCCCAACAAAGTAATAAATACCATAGAAGCTACTGAGAACTTTTTCATTCTTATCCTTAATTTATTATTTTTATATGCCAGTTCCGAATATGGCTTACACTTTTTATAAACCCTGTTATTCTAAAAACCAATGAGCATAATTAAAATACTATCATGACCTTAGCAAGCTTACTGCGATTATTTTTTCTGGCCGCAATTTGGGGCGCTTCTTTTTTATTTATGCGAATGGCCGCTAACAGCTTGGGGCCTGCGGTATTAATTGAGGTTAGAGTAGGCTTTGCTGCAGTTACTTTATTTATTGTTGCTTTGTATTTAAAACGCCGCTTAGCGTTTGTCCAACATCAAAAACACTTTTTTATTATAGGCGCGTTTAATTCTGCTCTGCCGTTTTTATTTTTTGCTTACGCAGCTCAAACTATTAGCGCTTCTACTTTATCAATTTTAAATTCAACAACCCCTATTTGGGGCGCAGTAGTTGGTATTTTATGGACAAAAACAACGCCTACCAAAAGTATGGTGCTTGGTTTATTGCTTGGCTTAATAGGTGTTGCAATACTCGTTGGGCAAAATCATTTTGTATTAAATAGCCAATCAATAATGGCTATAATAGCAGCATTGAGTGCTTCACTTTGCTATGCCATTGCATCGCATTACACTAAAAACGCGCCTAAACTGGTCCCATTCGATAACGCCCATGGCTCAATGTGGGCTTCGAGCTTTATGGTATTACCGCTTATCTTATTTATGCCGATACGAGAAATACCAAGCACCAACATTATGCTAGGTGTATTAGTACTGGGCGTAGTATGTACCGCCCTTGCGTATATATTATTTTTTAAACTTATTGACGATATAGGCCCAACTTCAGCACTCACTGTCACCTTTTTAATTCCATTATTTGGCATATTTTGGGGGCATTTATTTTTAGATGAGCAAATAGGGCCAAATACATTACTAGGCGCACTATTTGTAATTGTAGGCACTATGCTGGTTACTGGTTTCTTACCACGAAAGAAGCACTTAGCTAAAACAAGCTAAGTGCTTTAAATTACATATGGCATTAGAGTTTAAATAAATTGCGGATCTTTTGGCGCATCATTTCTGCGAGTGATATACATAATGCAATCACCTTGCGCTTCATTACTAAGCGCTCGGCTATGTTCAATAGGGACTGAAAATGTATCACCTTGAGTAAGCGTTAGTACTTCATCGCCTAAATCAATGGTTAAACTACCTTGATGAACAAAAATAACCTCTTCTTCAAAACGAATGTGTTTTGCTATTTTTGCATTTGGCTGTAGTTTTAACGCTGATATATTAAATCCATGCGCCCAATTTAATTGCGTTTGAATAAGCGTATCAGCATTTAAATTACCAACTAACGGTGCTTCGTAAACACCTTCGGATTGGCTTAAGTAAGAGTGCTTGTTCCAATTAAAATCTCGTGCCTTGACCACTGTTTGCGCAAGCTCTTCGTCTGTTATTACTCGGTGCTGCGCTATTTGATCACTACTTGTAACAGCCATTGGTTTTACCCCATCTGGGATTTTCTCATTGAGCGTTGTGTCTACTAAGCTGCCATTTTCTAGCAAAATAAGACCGAACTCTTTTGCCATATCAAATACTTGTGGAGCCCAAAGCACTCTGCCAGGATCGTCACTGCCAAGTACTGCATACAAGTAACCTATACCATCACCTACGTTTTCAAATCCTCTAAAAATATCTAAAGGAATCGAAATAATATCGCCTTCATTTAAAATTACCCTGGCATCTTTACCACCTACACCGGTATAAAATGCCCATGTGCCACTGTGTACAACAAATATTTCTTCTGTTAAGTGGCTATGCTGCGAGTTTAAGCATCCAGCAGGTTGACGAGCACCACCAATATTAAACCCATGAGGTATGGAAATATGCACATGCTGATTAGGGTTCTCTGCAACACCTGGACCTATAATAGTAAAATTTTCTTTTTGATCACTACCAAGCGATCGCGTATCAATAAAGGCGTTCTTACACGGAATTAAATCATCGTATCGTACTAAGCGATCTGCAAATAAACTCATTATTCTCTCCTAAATTAATTACTGAGCGGTCCAGCCGCCATCAATTTTTATACTTGTTCCTGTGATCATTGCTGACAGTTCACTCAGTAAAAATACACAAGCATTTGCGACATCATCCGTTTGAGCAATTTTTTTCATTGGGATCATGTCATAAACAAATTTTTTGAAATCGGGATTTTCAAGCATGGGCTTAGTCATTGGGGTTTCAACAAACGTAGGAGCAACGGTATTAACACGTACATTTTGCGTTGCAAGTTCAACTGCCAGCGCCTTTGTTAACCCCTCTACTGCATGTTTACTCATGCAATACAAAGTGCGATTAGGCGAGCCTACAAATCCCATTTGCGATGACATATTAACCACAGCACCGGCACCAGAGTTGATTAAGGCCGGTAATGCCGCTTGGCTTATTCGATAAACACTGCGAATATTCATCGCAATAACATCGTCAATGTTCTCATCGGTTTGCTCAAGCATTGGCGCAACACGGTTAATACCTGCGTTGTTAAGTAAACCGTCTAATTTAGAAAGTCCGCGTAAACGCTCATAAAAAGCATCACTGTTTATATCAAGCGGCCAGATTTCTATTTGCGAAGGAGCATATTGCTTGAGCTGCTCCAAATCGTGTTTTGTACGCGCCACAGCAATTATATTTGCACCCGCATCTACACACTTTTGTACGCATGATTTACCAATCCCTTTACCTGCACCCGTTATCAAAATGGTTTTACCAAGTAAAAGAGTTTTATCAAATCCCATTTGTTCACCTAAAATCTATATTGCATTCGAAGTCATTATTAATTAGAGTACCCCCAGATGCAAGACATTATTTAACCAGTACGTCTCATCAACAGTGTATAAAAAAACTAATCACTAAGGATATAAAAAATGATAAAGCATTTAAAAAAAGGTCAGCCTGATGACTCAAAAAAAGAACAAAATCAGTCAGTAAGAGATATTGTAGAAAATATTTTAACGCGCGTTGAATCTGAAGGTGATGCAGCAATTCGTGAATATTCTGAAAAATTCGACAAGTGGACTCCGAAGTCTTTCAAACTTTCTGCTGACGAAATTAAAGCATGTTACGCACAGCTTGATGATCAATTAATCAACGATATAAAATGGGCACAAAGCCAAGTCCGTAATTTTGCTCAAATTCAACGCGACTCAATGAAAGACGTTGAAGTAGAGACGCTACCTGGCGTTACGCTTGGTCATAAACATTTAGCAATGGACAGCGTAGGTTGTTACGTACCAGGTGGAAAATATCCACTACTAGCATCTGCTCATATGAGTGTATTAACGGCTAAAGTAGCCGGTGTTAAACGTGTTATAGCTATGGCTCCGCCTTTTAATGGCAAGCCATCACCAGAAATTGTGGTTGCAATGGACATGGCAGGCGCAGATGAAATTTACTGCCTCGGTGGTGTACAAGCCGTTGCCGCAATGGCTATTGGAACACAAACTATTGCCCCAGTAGATATGATTGTAGGACCTGGTAACGCCTTTGTAGCCGAGGCTAAACGACAGTTATTTGGCCGAGTTGGTATCGATTTATTTGCAGGTCCTACCGAAACACTCGTTATTGCTGATGACAGTGTAGATGGCGAACTATGTGCTGCCGATTTACTAGGCCAAGCAGAGCACGGTCCTACTTCTCCCGCTATTTTACTAACTAACTCTGAGCAATTAGCAATTGATACAATGGCTGAAGTAGAGAGGCAACTTACCATATTACCTACTGCTGATATTGCAAGTGTGGCATGGAAAGATCATGGCGAAGTTATTGTATGTGATACCTACGAGGAAATGATTGACGTTGCTAACGATCTTGCATTTGAACACGTACAAGTAATGACTCGCAATACCGACTACTTTAAAGAAAACATGCAAAACTATGGGGCATTGTTCCTAGGGCCGCAAACCAACGTTTCTTATGGCGATAAATGTATTGGTACAAACCATACACTACCCACAGGTAAAGCAGCGCGTTATACTGGTGGGCTATGGGTAGGAAAATTCATAAAAACATGTACTTTCCAACGAGTAACAGAAGAAGCCTCGGTTGTTGTTGGTGAGTATTGTTCACGTTTATGTGCTGCAGAAGGGTTCGCTGGCCACAAAGAACAAGCAGACATACGAGTAAGACGATATAGGAAATAAATCATTGTCAAAGCAAAAACGAGTCACCTCATATGATGTAGCCCGCGAAGCGGGTGTATCACAATCGGCGGTATCGCGTGTATTTAGACCCGGATTTAGCGTGTCTAAAAAAACCCGCGAAAAGGTAGTCGCAACAGCCAATGAAATGGGCTATCGCCCTAATGCCATTGCCCGTATGTTGATCACTAAACAGTCTGGTATGGTCGCGGTTATTTTGTCATCGCGAGCAAACTTGAACTACCCTGAGGTACTCTCTGAGCTTAATAAAGAGTTGGCACTTAATAATAAACGAGTGCTGCTCTTTACTCTTGATGACGCAGACGAACTAGACGAATTACTCGAAAACATTTGGACCTTTCAGGTTGATGGCGTAATTGCTCTAGCGGCTCACTTTGATAGTAAAAGCTTAGATTTATTTGCCAAGCACAGCACACCGATTGTGCTTTATAACCGTAATGTGCCTGAATCGAATGCAAACACAGTTTGCTGTAATCACGATAAAGGCATTAAACAGCTAATTGATTTATTACACCAATCTAACCATAAGTCGTATTTAATTATTGCCGGCCCAGAAGATTCTGACGTTGCTAACGAGCGCCGCGAAATAGCTCAAAATTATTTACACACTTTAGGTATCCAAAATACGCCTGTTATTTATGGTGATTATGGCTATAAATCAGCACGAAGTGCATTAGAAGATTGGTTAAAAACAAACCCCCTACCTGATGCCATTATTTGCAGTAATGATGTAATGGCCATTGGCGTAATTGATGAAATCAAACAAAACTTAAACTTAAGCGTACCCGACGATGTGTCGGTGGTAGGGTTTGATGGTATTAGTGCTGCGTCTTGGTACAACTATCAAATAACCACAATACAACAACCTATGAAACAGCTAACTAAAGCCGCTGTAGATATACTCATGGAACGTATTGAAAACCCTCAAGCAGCTGCTGAAGCACGAGTTTTCACTGGTTCATTGATAACAGGGAACTCTATTAAAACACGTTAAGTTAAGGAATTTTTGTGGCCAAAAATCCTGTTTATATTTTACCTGGTACTTTATGTAACCACCGTATGTTTGAAGCGCAAATAATTGCTCTGCAAAATGCGGGTTATACTCCTCACGTTATTCCCTTTACAGAGCAAACAAGCATTGCACAAATGGCTGAGCTTACTAAAACTATAGCTCTAAAGCCTGCCCCTTTTATTGGTTTTTCAATGGGTGGCATTGTTGCTCTTGCACTTTTAAAATCAGATCCTGAGCTTATACAGTCACTGTGTTTAATTTCCAGCAATAGTTTGGCAGATAAACCAGAACGTCCATCTATTAGGCAAAAGCAAATAAAGCGGGCACAAGCAACTAGCACTGCTGATGTGCTAAAACACGACTTTATACCGCATTATTTTCACCAGCCAAACTCAGAGCACAATAAGCTTGTATTAAAAATGGCAAATGAGCTTGGCCTTAATGCTTTTAGTGCACAATTAAATGCACTTGCAACGCGCGAAGATACCTTAAACGTTATTGAAAAAACCAATAAAAAATTACTCTTTGTTGGTGGTGAGCATGACGTTCTATGTCCAAGCACTATTCAAAAAACAATGCATAAAGCCTGCCCTAATAGCGATCTTATTTTATTAGGTAATTGTGGACATTTCGTACCGCTTGAAAGAAGTAACACCCTAAACGCACTACTCTTAGATTGGTTGGAGTCAATATTATGAATTTAAAACAAAAGTTAAACAATAAAGAGCTACTATTAGGCACTTTTATTAAAAGTACTCATTATCATAATACCGAAGTACTTGCCCACACCAGCCTCGATGTACTGTGCCTTGATGCAGAGCATGCCCCGTTTGATCGAGGCGATTTAGACAGCTGTATTATGGCAGCGCGTACGAAAAACATGCCGACCCTTATTCGCGTAAGTAATACTGATCACGCCACTATACTGAGCAGTTTAGATATCGGTGCTGACGGCTTAGTACTACCTCATATTAAGACGCCAGCGCAAGCAAAAGCGATTATCAAAAACTGTTTTTATGGTAATAATGGTAGAGGTTACGCAGGTTCAAGCCGCTTTGCAGGCTACACTACACATGCATTAACCGATAACTTAGCAGCCAACAAATCATCTACCTGCATTATTGCTCAAATAGAGGATGCCGATGCGCTTAAGAGCATCGATGAATTGTGCCAAATAGACGAAATAGATTGTATTTTTATAGGCCGAATGGACTTAACTATTTCCCTCGGTGAAACCAACCCGAGCGCCCCTGTTGTTATTGATGCTGTTACTAAAATAGCTAACGCAGCAGCAAAATATAATAAATGCTGTGGCATGTTTGTTGGTAATTTAAGTGAGCTCAGTCATTGGCAGTCGTTAGGCGTAAGCTTTTATTTATTAGGCTCTGATCATAGCTTTTTACTAAGTGGTGCTAAGCAATTACGTGCAGACTTTGAATCAGCTACAAGTGAATCAAAAATATGAGTATTCATAATAAAAATAAAGAGTTACTTAAAAAATTTAGAAATGCACTTTATAACTTTGATATAAACACGCTCAAAAAAGAAGTGACAAACTTATTTGCTGATGACGCGTTAATACAACTTTGTTACCCGTTTGAAACACTTGCAAACCCTAATGCACTAATTGAAGATGTTTATAACCCCCTTAGCAATGCATTTGTAGGCCTTGAACGCCGCGATACCATTGTAATGGCGGGTAGCTCAATAAACGACTCTGATTGGGTTGGCTGCTGTGGATACTATACTGGCTCATTTGAAAAACCATGGCTAGGCATTCCACCCACAGGGCATCAAGTAAGCATGCGTTTTCATGAGTTCTATCGCATTAAAAATAATAAAGTGGTGGAATTACAAACTATTTGGGATATTCCCGAAGTAATGATGCAAGCAAACGTATGGCCACTGTCTCCAAGTTTAGGGAAAGAGTGGCATGTCCCAGGGCCTGCCACACAGGATGGGTTAATCACCCGTCCTTATAATAGCGAACAAGCTGCGCAAAGTTTAAAGCTTGTGGGCGATATGTGTGAGCATCTTGGATTTTATGCTAAAGGTGGCATTGAAGCCATGAAGCTAGATCAATTTTGGCATCCGCATTGTAGCTGGTATGGACCAAGCACAATAGGCACTGCACGCGGTATAAAAGGCTTTAGAAATTGGCATCAAATCCCGTTTTTAAATGCCCTCCCCAATCGTGTAGGCGATGCTAATAAAGGTTATTTATTTGCCGATGAAAACTACGTAGGCTTTACTGCATGGCCAGGTATGAGCATGACTATTAGTAACGGTGGTTGGTTAGGTATTGCACCCGCAAATCAGCAAATAACTATGCGTAGCCTCGACTTTTGGCGAGCCGAAAACAATTTAATTCGTGAAAACTGGGTGCTGATAGATATACTCGATGTGTACAATCAAATTGGCGTAGATATATTTGCCCGAATGAAAGAACTAACTAAAGCGCGCTACTTAAGCTTTGCTCCGTAGCCTTTTATATAACCGTTATAAAAGAAAAGCTCTGTCATTACAGAGCTTTTTATAACTTGAAAAAATTAAGTGCTCGGGTTTGCAATACTTTGCGTGCGTTTTAAAATATCTAAACCTTGTTGTTTTAACCAATACGGTAAGTCAATGATTACCCAGTTTTCAACTAATTTGTCACCTTCACGATGATATACATCAACCACGCGCATATCGGCAGGAGTATTAGCTCCAGGTAATCCTAAAAAGCCACCAATGGCGGTATTTGTTAAGTTTGGCCAACCAAAAAAGCATGCATACTCATCTTCAGCAAACCGGCAAATATGGCCATTAAATACTTTACCCGTTAACCCTTCCCTAAACGGATACATATGTTGTTGCTGATAACGCTCAATTGTATATGTAGCGCCAATCCCCGCAGGGCCATACCAAACCATGTTCTCGTCCCATGTTTTTGCAAGCACTTCGGGTGGGCAAGTATTTATACCGCTTTGATTAAGCGCGGTTAGGTTATCAATCATCTGATTAACCAAGTTCATTGTTCGCGTACCTTGCTCATCGCTACCCTTACCTAATCGCACGCCATCGTGGGTACGTGGTCCTGGGTATGTAAAATACTGCCCTGTAGAGAGCGGTAACGGGTTTAAGCCTACTTGCAGCATAACCCCAATAATATCGACAAAAAAACCAGTTTGAATAATTTTACCGTCTTTAACACAGTTAAATTCAGCGTAGCGAATTGTCGCCAATTTATGAGAAGGCGCAATACCTAACCAGTCACGATCAAACAAGCCCATAAAGTGGCCCATACTCATTACCCACTCGCCGCCATCAGCTTCGCTTTGCCCTGCAATAAAAATATCTTCGCGGCGCTGAAGTGCTTTAAAAGAGTGGAATAAAGGCTGCCAAACATGCTCAATTACATCATTGGCATTATTTAATTCATTAAACGGATGCACACCTTTAAAACTGTAATCATCTGCCAAGTATTCTTTAAATACAGCATTTAAATCATTACCTTGCGTTTTTTCTAATGCAGCATGAAACTGACGAACCAACTGCTTATTATTAATTATTTCTGCCATGATGTTCCCTTGTTGTTTGCGCAATCAAATTAACACTCTTAAACCGCAAATAAATACGCATTGCTAAAATGTATTCTATTTAAAGAGTAATTAAAAGCCTGTAAATACTAAGTTATAAATCGATTTAAAATAATACTAATGACAATTGACTTCGAAGTCAAAGTGATTCATGATGATTCAAAATAAAAAGTATAAATAGGCTAATTAGCCCGTAATACCTAATCTAACAGGATTAATTATGAATGATTTTGGATTATTGAATTGGAGCATTCTCATCGGGTACATTATTGCAAACCTCATACTTGGGTTTGTAATAAGTAAAAAGGTGAGCAGTGCTAATGATTTTTATATTGGCCGAAAAAATACACCTTGGTGGGCTATTGGTATATCAGTAGTGGCAACCTATGTTAGTGCGCTTACATTTTTAGGTGCACCAGCGTGGTCTTACAAAGAAGGTTTATCGGTTATTGCCATACACTTAAACTACCCACTCGTTATAGTGGCTGTTGTGTGTTTGTTTTTCCCGTTTTTTTACAACGCGGGTGTCGCCTCAATATACGAATACCAAGAACGTCGTTTTGGTAAAAAGGCACGTATTTTAATATCAACAATCTGGCTTATTTCACAAACGATGGGGTCAGCCGCCGTACTTTATGCAACCTCTTTAGTACTTGCCTTTATTGTTGATATTAACGTTATTACCGCCATATTTTTAGTCACTATTATCGCGCTTATATATACCATGCTTGGAGGTATAACTGCCGTAATATGGACCGATGTAATCCAATCGGCAATATTATTTATTGGCGCCGGCATTATTATGTATGCACTTATTACCTCTATGGATGGCTCATTTAGCTCAACCCTTACTGAATTAAAAGCACAAGGCAAGTTAGACCCTCTTAATTTCTCGTTTGACTTCACAAAAGTCACCACCGTTTGGTCTGGCGTACTAGCAATGTCGCTCTATCACATCACCGTTTATGGTACTAACCAAATGATGGTACAGCGTACCCTTGCAGCTAAAAATATTGGGGATGCTAAAAAGTCGTACTTACTAATGGGCTTTATTGCATTCTTTATTTACCTGTTCTTTATATTTATGGGCGTGTTGTTTTACAGCTATTACGGCGGACGCACATTTGAAAACGACAACCTAATTATTTTACAGTTTGCATCCGACTATGGTCTGCCAGGATTAATGGGAATTATAGCTGCAGCAGTAATGGCTGCTTCTATGTCGAGCCTTGATTCAGCGCTTAATTCGCTTTCAACAATTAGTACTATCGACTTTTACAAAAAGTATTTTGCACCTGAAAAAAACGACGCACATTATTTAGCTGCAACACGTTTATTTACCCTTGGCTGGGCAATCATCATCATTGTACCCGCCATTATGTATCACCTTTACAGCGAAGGCTCTATTTTAGAAATACTCACCAAGGTAGGTTCATACTTTGTAGGTGCTCAGCTAGGTATGTTTGCACTAGGATTTTTCTCTAAGCACACCACCGAAAAAGGCCTACTTATTGGCACATTAGTATCGTTTGTAACCGTTGCAATATGCGCCCTTTACACCGATATAGCATGGCCTTGGTATTGTGCAATTGGTGCCCTAACGTGTGTAGTGTTTAGTATTGTTTTGAGTATCGCTTTTGATGGTTTTCAAGAGGAGTACAACGAGTACACAATTAAAGGCCAGTTAAAAGTATTTAAAGAGCAAAACCGACCAGAAAAAGAAAACGGCTGGTATTTGGTCCCTGGTAAATTTGACTCAATAAACTACTGGTTACTTGGCTTTTTTGTAGTGAGCTTCGCGTCTCTCATGTTATTTGAACATTTTGTATAAGGTGAAATAAATGAATATTTTAGAACAACTTTTTGAAAACTTCAGCGCTGCAAAATTACCAAATCAAGCATTGCTTGCTGATACCGTTCAATGGCAGGTAAGCCACCCTTTTGAACCAATTACATCTAAACAAAATGTAATTAATAATTACTTTGGTGTGCTTAAAAACTCATTACCCGATATAGAACGTAAACCCTTTATTTCTATTAAGGGCGACTACAAAGGCGAGCAATGGATATGTGCAACAGGCTACTTTACCGGCACATTTACAAAACCGTTATTAGGTATTCCAGCCACCGGTAAAAGTATTTTTATTCGCTATAGCGAAATGGCTCAAATAGAAAACAATAAAGTAATTAACGTTTATACCTTTTTAGATTTAATCGATGTAATGAACCAAGTAGGTGTAAACCCGCTGCGTCCAAGCTTAGGTTATCCGGGTTTAATAATGCCCCCCACTACACTTGATGGTGTGCCTGCTACAGCTAAAAACGACGAACTAAGTAAAGCCAACGAACAGCTCGTAATTGATATGCTTACTGAGCTTGGCCGCTACGATGGTAAAGATCTGTACAGCATCAATTTAGAAAAATACTGGCACCCAGATTTTATTTGGTATGGCCCTGCAGGTATAGGAACAACTCGAGGCATTAGTGGTTTTAGAGAACACCACCAAGCTCCATTCTTAAAAGGGTTCCCTGATCGTGGGATCAATAAAACACTCTGCTTAGTAAGCCACGACAACTTTGTAGCAACGGGCGGTTGGCCGCATATGTACGGCACTCATACAGGGGATGACTGGCTTGGTTTACCTGCATCGGGTAATAAGCTGTTTCCGCGTGTTATGGATTTTTGGCGCTGCGAAAACGGTATTTTAAAAGAGAACTGGGTCGCTATCGATATTCCTCACTTATTAGAGGGAATGGGTATTGATATATTCGAGCAAATGCAAAATAAAATAGCAGCAGCAAACTAAGAGATACTTATGAGCACACAAAACACAATTACCCAACCTTACTGGCTGCCTTTATCGAGCGTATTAAATCCGCAAAGTAAAAAACAGCAAGCGCTTGTAGGGTTTGACGAAGAGTTTGTTGATATTGTTGATTACATTTTACGTATTACGCACCGCATTTGGGAGCAAAAAAACATTGGTTTATGTTATCGCTATTACGCTGATGTATGTCCTGTTTTTACACTTGGTGCTTACGGCGAAAATATTGAAGATGTTATTCAAGGCACGCTTAAAACCATTGCCGCATTCCCAGATAGAAGCCTTATTGGCGAAAACGTCATTTTTTCAGAAGACGGTAATGAGCATTACTACTCATCACACTTAATTAGCAGTGTAATGAGTAATACCGGTAACTCAGAATTTGGCCCAGCTACCAATAAAACAGGCCGAGTAACAACCATTGCCGACTGCGTTTGTTTTGAAAATAAAATAGTAAAAGAATGGCTAGTACGCGACAACGGCTTTTTAGTTAAACAACTTGGCCTTAATATTATAAATGTAGCCAAGCACATGGCCAAAATACCAAGTAAAGAAAAACACATACAATGGCTTGATGAAGAGTTTACCCGGGTACAAGCAATTGATCATCGCACGCCAAGCACTCCAATTTTAGACGGTGAACTGGCCGCATTTGCGCATAACTGGTTAGATACGTTATTTAACCAAAAGCAATTTGCTAAAATACACGAGTTTTATAACTTAACGGCCACACAACAATGGCCAAGTGGCAGAATGGCAACCGGCCTTGCACAAATTAATGGTGTCTTTATACAGTTTTTTGCCAATTGCCCTGATGCCAAACTAACCGTCGATCACTTAGCAGTTACCCCCTTTGGTGAGAGCACCACAGATGTTGCTATTCGTTGGTCACTTGCAGGGCATTTCAATCCACAAAGCGATGAACTAAGTGAGCTAAAAAATCTTCCTTATTTTGTGTTAGGCGCCTCACATTTACGTATCAAAAATCAAAAGATTATTGAAGAAGTCACCGTTTTTGACGAAGTTGCGCTACTCGCAAACCTATTTAGATCACACGCATTAAATAGCCAAACAGAATTGGAGGTAAATGCATGATCAACGCAATTATCGATTTATACACCAAAGCAGATATTAAAACTATTTCAAGTAAATTGTTGCGTAGTAGCCGTTGGCAACAACATCACTTTACCGCGATGGGGTCATTGCAAGCACAACCGCTATGGCTTGATTTTTTGGCGCAATATGGCGTATCAGAATTAATATCTAAAACGCACAGTAAAGGCCAGGAACTTGAGACTTTACAGCTGATATTACAACCTAAAAAATTACTAAAACCAGTAAGACTTTCGTTTGTAATTAAGCACAATAATACCTTCATAAAATCAGTGAAATGTGTTGTTGATACGCTATTATTGGCTAACAACGAATTTACAGGTGAGGCAAGTAATAATACGCTGGTGATCCCTAAGTTACCTAAAAGCGACCCTATTATGGTTTGCGATTTAGATAACCAGCTGCACCCAACGACCTTTCATGCAACGCCCAGTGATATTTGTGAATTACCAACGCAAACCGCCGAAACATTAAATAATTGGTGGCAAATTTGGCAGCTTAATAACTTAACTAATTTTGAAAGTGTTTATGCTAAAAATGCAGACGTTATTCTTGCTGGCAGTAACGAAACACAATCAAAAGATGCGCTGTTAAATTGCCATTTAGCGCTTTCACAAACCCTAAGCAGATGCTACGCCCAATTAGAAACCGTACAGTTTGACAGTGCCTTAAACCAAGCAACAATTTGCTGGACACTCGATGGTACTTTTAATGCTAAAAACGTACGCGTTCGCCAACAAATACTCACCGTTATTACAATTACTAACACTCTAATATCAAGCGAAGTAATGCAATTTGACACCCTCGCGTTAAATCAGCAATTCGCACTGTAAACACTTATTACTTCCCTTCAAGCGCTCACTGAGCGCTTTTTTTGTTTATAATTTTAACTTTTTTAGGTACATTAAACCTCAAATTATAATAATTAAGGACAATAAATGAAGTATCTCAGTATCGGTATCGTCTTACTTTTAACTGGCTGCCAATCTACGCCTACATTATGTGAAGTAGAACCCAACGCGCTTTTGTGTGACTCAAGTACTTATAATGTAGCGACGGTAAATGCATTAACCACATTCGAGTCAAGAGCTGGCAGAAAAGCATTCGCACTAGGGAAAACCGAAAATGGTGGCGAGTTTTATGGCTTTTCAGAGGGTTACAGCTCACAATCTAAAGCAAATACAAGAGCCTTGGATGAATGCAAAAAAATACTCGCCAAATATGATACTAATGCTCAGTGCGAACTAATTCGATAGCTTTTTTTAAATAAAAAAGCCAGCTAATAAATTTATTAGCTGGCTGAAAGTTATGGCCATGCGGCCATTTAGGAAACCTTAAAACTGGTATTTCAAGCTCGCACCCCACGTACGCGGGTTGCTCCAGTTTGCTTGTACTGAGTTAGCTGGCAAACCATCAACAATTTGTGAATGCACCACACCACGCGTTAATATGGCTTTGTCACCAATATTCTTAACGTATGCTTCAACCTGTACGCTGTCGTTTATAAACCAGGTTAAACGCGCATCAGCCATTAAATGCGCATCTACTCTTACCTCAGGGATGTTTGTATCAAACGCGTAGTAATCGTCTAAGTAATTCATTTGAATATACGGTACTAAGTACGAATCGCCCCCTAAACTAAACTCATAACGCGCCGAAAGCCCCATGCTGTATTCTGGTGCCATTGCAGGTCGCCAGCCTTCAAAACTAAATTGGCTAGAATTATCGTTTATATCTTGGCGGCCACCTTGGTTACCAAGTGCTAGTAATGGACGAAGTTGCTCGTTACCCACAGCGTAACCATCAGCAAATTCGCTATCCAATAACGATAACGTACCGGTAAGCGTTAAATTATCAATTGGTACCCATTGAAGGTCGGCTTCAAGGCCTTTAGTCTCAACGTCACCGCCATTTTCGTAATATTCGAAAGTTGTGGCTGTACCTGCAGACACACATTCTAAAACGGTATCTCCCGTTGTTGTATCGTTACATGACGTTGCAAACAACTGTGCTTTTACGTCTTCGTACTTATTCATAAATACCGATATATTTAAGCGCATTGCACCATCTAGCAAGTAGCTTTTCATACCCATTTCATACGAAATAACATCTTCGTTATCATAAAGGGGGTCTGCACCACGTGCTACCACGCGCGAATCGTTTGCACCACCCGTTCTGTAACCAGTGGCTACGCTTGCATACACCATTATGTCTTTGTTTATATCGTACTCTGCAGCTGCTTTATATAACATTGCAGAATCATCCCAATCGGGAATGACATCACCAGTAAACGTTTTATCGTCTTGGTTTACACGTAAACCACCTACAATACGTAAGTCTTCACTAATTTGATAACGTAACTGCCCATACGCTGCGATAGATTTAGCTGTATGCGGGTCATAATCTGGATTCCCCCACGAAGGCACAACGACAGAGTCTGATACACCATCACCTGTTGTATCTGCATGCGATAACCAGCTCCAATCTGCTTCTTGATCAAAGTAGTAAAGTCCACCAATCCACGAAAAATCAGAGTCGTCATTATTTGATGCAAACTGTAACTCAGACGATAATGTTTTTTGGTCGTCCACTCGCCCAAAACCACCTACAAAATCAATACCGCCATCGCTATAGTCGTTGTCGTAGTATTGCTTGCCGTTAAGGGTTGAATAGTTAGTCGTCCACTTAATATCAGCAAAGTCGGTATACCACTCAAGTGCTACTGTGGTCGAAAAGCTTTCTTGTTTATCAAGCGAAAAGCTATTGCGATAAACATCATATGGACCAAGGTCGTCATGTTGCGTATCACTTGGCTGATAAATATGCCCAGCTGTAATTGTAGGGTTAGGATCAAATATGCCGGAGCCAGGTGACGTTTCGCTTATTTGGTAACCCGCAATTTGCTGATAGCCCCAAATAGCTTCTGAGTTTGAGTTTTTACGCGAGTAGTCAAAACGTACCGTTGCGTTAAACTTATCGTTTGGTTGCCACTTAGTGACATTACGCATATAAAACTGATTTTTTTCGCGTAAATCATCCGAAGGCCCTGGAATCACTAAGTTATTGATATAGCCATCGTGACGATCAGAGGCCACTACAAAACGGGTCGCGAGCGTATCGCTTACAGGTATATTTATAATACCCTCGTAAGCACTGCGGTTATAACTCCCTGTTTCAACTTTTATACTCCCCAGTAAATCGTCAAAAACAGGTTGATTAGTAATTATATTAATACTGCCAGCAAAGGTGTTACGTCCGTATAGAGTACCTTGTGGGCCACGCAGCACTTCTATGCGCTGCACATCCACCAATGCTCCTAAACCAGATGAGGTAGTCGGTACGTAAATACCATCTTGAAATATACCGACTATTTGCTCAGCAATACCGGTGCCTGCTACACCCACCTCATTAGTGCGTGCGCCGCGCATTGCAGGACGAACCTCACCACCGGATGACCCCATACGTAAACCCGGTACAACCTGCTCAAGACCCGTAACATCAATAATACCTGCACGGGCTATATCAGCCTCCCCTAGTGCAGTGATTGATGATGATACTTCCTGTAGATCTTGTGAGCGACGGTTTGCAGTAACGGCTATGCGTTCAATGGCTGGTTCTTTAATTTGCTGCTGAGTTTGTGTTGATGTTGCTTCTTCGGCGCTGTGAGCATTCATTGTGGTTGCTGTAATAGCAGTTGTTACAGCAAAATGAACGAGAGTCCGTGTAAATTTAGCTTTCATTATAATTATTCTCCCGAGTTTAAAACGTGTCTACTTCTCCCCAACTCTACATTTTCAATTATTACATTAAACAAATTGTATCAATTGAAAATGCATTAATACAAAATAGACTTCGAAGTCAAAAAGATCAACAACTTTCTGCCAAATAATTAACCTGAACTATAAAAAAACATAAATAACAATGATTTAAAATCAAAATAATAATGATTTCGAAATCTATAAAATAAAAAGGCCAGCAATACAATATTGCTGGCCTTTTAAATAATATCCAATTTTATTAATAACTTAACTTTAGTTAAACCCTAACCGAGTATAAAGCAGTTAAAACGATAACTGGCTTAAAAGTTATAACCTATTCTTACGCCATAAGTGCGAGGATTAGCATAGTCAGCAGCCGCTACGTTACCGCCAAAGCGAACCGTTCTAAGCAAGATAAGTTCATCGCCTGCATTTTGAACATATGCGCGTACAGCCCACTCATTATCGGCCGAATACCATGCAATACTGGCATCGTATTTTTGATAGCTACCTTGCGTACCAAACGAAAACGGGAGATCGTTGGTCGTATACGAATCCGATAACTGAATACTGGTAGCAGGCACAATGCGGCCTTTATCACCTAAATCAAACTCGTAACTCGCTAAAAGGGTAATGTTATATTTGGGACTTAACTGCACTTCGTTACCGTCAAGTTGCAGTAAGTTATCTACGCCATTTATAGTCTCTCCGCCTTCTTCAAACACATTTGGCGTAACAAAGTCACCATAAGTAGAATCTGTAAACGCGGCACGTGCACCTAGGCGCAATGCATCACTCGCTTGCCAATCAATTTCAAGCTCAAGACCAGCTGCATCAATTTCGCCCGCATTACCAAAAAATGATACCGCCGTACCGCCTACATTTTGAAAACGCGTAGAAAGTAAATCTTCGTATTGGTTGTAATATAAAGAGGCGTTAAATCTTAATGAATTATCAAGCAGCATGCTTTTAAAGCCTACTTCGTAAGCCGTTACTGTTTGCTCATCGTAACTGTTTTCACCGTTAAAAGCGCCCTGTGCATTACCAGCTAAAAAGCCTGTAGATACTGTAGCGTATAGTAGCTGATCGTTTGTTAAGTCGTGTTCAATACCAACTTTCCACGTTACTTTACTCCAATCGCCATCTGCATCTTTTACCTCTAACTCTGAAAAATCGATCGTGCTTAAATCATTGGTATTTTGACCGTAGATATCCCACTCACGTTTATCATTTGTGTACCTTATACCTGCTATACCGCGTGTATCATCACTAAATGTGTAGTTACCTTGAAAGTAAGCCGCCGCTGATCGCGTTTCTAGCTGAATTTGGTTTAACCATGGTGCATATTGAAGTGCTTGAGGCTGCGTTGTATCGGGTACATTATCAACCACAGCTCCGTAGCTCGCATTTAAAAAAGCGTTATCTAGGTCCTCTGAAAATAAGTAAATACCAGCCACCCATTCAAAATCACTTTCGTAGGTAGAGCTAACTTGTACTTCTAACGAGTTAGTTTTAGATTCAATTGCGTTACCATCTACTGTGGTTGCATAAGTCGAAAAATCACCATCGGTAAGGCGTGTTTCTTCGTAATCCATTGAGGCTGCAATTACTTTTAAATCAACCGACTCAAGCGACCAGTTTAACTCGGCGCTAATACTTACATCGCTCACATTGCGTGATGGCTTATAATCAAACTGCTGAGTAAATGGGTCTGACGATACACCTTGGGCAGTATCAAGCCCAGGCGTTGCTGCATTATCTAGGCCTGCACCAAAACGACCACAATTACTGCCACACACATCATCGCGACCAATGCGCTGAGTTAATGGTGCAGATAAGCTTGTTTTACCTGTCGCTGGGTTTATAGGCACACCTAAAATATGGTAACCAAAAGCACCGCCGCCATTTGACTCGTCCTGCCACGTTTCTACTTTTACATTTAAATTTACATCGTCGTTAAATTCAGTAAATACTTGGCCACGTAAAAAATACATATCGGCATCTTTCAAGCCTGCTGATTCATTAAACGAATTCTCTACGTACGGGTCACGTATTTCTCGCACCCCAGTAAAGCGTACTGCGGTGTCATCGGTTAAAGCAGCATTAAAAAAGCCTTCACCGCGCAAATGGCCATAATTACCAAACGTTGTAGCCATACCACCTGCGGTGATATCAAGTTCAGGCTTTTTAGCTATTACATCAATTGCGCCACCAAATGAGTTACGCCCGAACAACGTCCCTTGCGGGCCGCGTAGTACTTCAACACGTTCTAAATCAACAAAGCCAGCGAGTGCTTGCCCATGGCGTGGGCGATAAACACCGTTAGAGTAAAATGCAATAGCAACATCATTAGCCTCTACTTGCTCTGTTCTGGCACCGCGCATAGCTGGACGGGCATCGCTCCCCGACACACCCGACTTTAAACCCGGCGCTAGGCTATCAAGGCTTAAAATATCGGTAATGCCATTTTCTAGTAAATCTTTAGCCGACACCGCAGTAACTGCTAAAGGCACCGACTGAATACTTTTAACTCGCTTAGTAGAGGTAACAGAAATCACCTCCAGCTCTTTATTGGGGTTTAACTTTGCTTCTTGTGAAAATACAGATGCTGAGCCTAATAACGCCGTATTTACAGCAGCAAAAATAAGTGTTTTACGTAAAATATTCGTCGTCATGAGATAAATTCTCCACCTGTTGAAATGAATTTTATTAAGCATTTATGGACGCTATGCTCCACCACCGAATTTTTATTATTTATAATTATTAAAAACGCAGTATTTAAATGACTATTTTTTCGACTCATAAAAACTACCGCCTTTTGCATTCGAATGCAACAACGATTAATGCAACTTTTACATGTAACTAACAGGTGTTATAAAAACAAAAGCTTAAAACCCACTCAAGCAGCTAATAGTAAACAAATTTAATTTTTATGGCGGATTTAAAATTACTGGTTTGATCAGTTTAATGCGAGGGATTTAAACAAAGAAAAGGAATGAAATTCGAATAGAGCATATAATTTAGACTTCGAAGTCTAAATTATATTAAAGACCCACTTTAAGTGTCAGCACATAATTAATTTTCAATTAAGTGCTGATTATTCATGGCATAACTATTTAGTGGCTTTTAGTTAACCTGAAGATCTATTCACTACTTTGGGATTGCTGAATAAGTAACAATAACTCAGCAGTAGCCGTTGCATCAGCAAGTGCGCGGTGATGGCTGGTTAAATTTAAATTAAAATGCGATGAGAGATTACCAAGCGAATACGACTTTAAGCCTTTAAACGCTTTGCGCGATTCAACCACGGTGCACATTTTTGGCATTTTAAAAAAGTGCCCTGCCATCTCGCATTCTTTTTTAATAAAGCCGTAGTCAAAATTAACGTTATGGGCTACAAAAATACTGCCTGCGAGTTTATCTAATAGCGGCTTGGCTATATCGGCAAATACTGGCGCGTTGCGTACCATGCTATCGCTTATGCCAGTTAGTGACGTTATAAATCCAGGTATATGGCGCTCAGGGTTAACTAAGCTTGTCCAAGTATCAATTACTTTACCGTGCTGCACTTTAACGATGCCAATTTCGGTAATCCGGTTGCCGCCTTTTAAGCCGCCCGTGGTTTCTATGTCAACTACGCTGTAAACACGGTTTGGGTCTACAAACCACTTAACTGCAGCAATATGTACTGTAAAGCCCACATTTTTTAAATTATCAATAGTAGTTAATTGGTTGCGCCTAAGTTTGTCGCCCGGGGCTTTTACCTCTTCAAAATGTACTTGGCCATTATTGATAACCATTAAGTCGGGGTAGCCGTCTTTTAGCTGTAAATAATGTTTGCTCATAGCCGTTAAATGAGTAATTAATGCCTCAAGTGGGCTGTTTAAAATAAGTGCTTCTAGTGGCTCTAATAAATTGCTGCGCCACCTAAACAAACCGTTAGGTTGATCAAAGTATTGCGCTGCATTTTTGCATACTAAATTAAGTAATGCTTGCGACGTTTGGCACTGTGCTAAGCGCTCATTTATCTGTGTTTGCTGCGCTTCATAAAAATTACCAAGTCTTAATACTTGCGGATAAATATCAAACTCATTGCATGGCGGATAAGGCGACTCCACAAATAACTCATGCCAAAATACTAAACCAAACAAACTTTGCCAAAGCGTGTTTTCGGTATTAAATACAGCCATACCTTGGCGAGTATAATAATCGTTTACGCCCTGCTCTACTTCACCTCGGTAAAGTTCATCTATTTCTAGCACGCATTGGGTGTCGGCAAGCATGGCACTTAAACGAGAACGTGTTTTTTTATTAAACTTACGCATTAAAAAATCGTCAGCAAAATACAGTAAATCATCAGTGAGCGGGTTTTCGATAATGGCTTCTAATCGTGCTTTTACCCACTCTTTATTGCCAAGCCTGTATTGCTCTCTTATTTGAATTTCTTGTGCTTCGCTATCATCCGCGCACCCTTCTAGTAAGCTAAAAGCAAGTTCGCTATCAACTGTTTTTAGCTGCCTATAAAGCCTAACTAATAATTTGTTTTTTAATACAATGGCAATTGCACCATGTGCAGCTTGCACTAAAACCTGCGACGCTAAAGCAAGGTAATCACTCTCATCTGTAATATTTTTAAATGCTAACCGGTAACGGTTTAGTAAATAGTTTGATTGTGCTTCGTCAAGTGTTTCAAACCGCGACAAGCTCTCACTGTGTCCTTCGCGCGTAGCGGTTAAGCCTAAGTCTCGCATTACAAAACGGTTTTGATGATTTACATCACCACTGCTTAGTTTGCCTGCAAATAAAAACTCAAAATACTCGTAGTAATCACTGCGGTTGTTAATTACATACTGGCTATAAAGTGGCACAAGCTCTTGTGGGCATGCCTTAAAAAACTCACGCGCAATATCCACCAGCGCGCCTTTAGCGGCGCTCTTTTTAAAGCTTATTTGCTCGTCGTAATTACTTAGTAACTCAACCAAAGAAGGCTTAGTTAGGTGCGCTAAAAGCTGCGAATAATGCTGCTCGTTTGGCTCAAATAAAATGCTCGCTTTTTTTAGCGTATAAATAGCCTGATGCGGCGATGTTATCTCTTCATAATTGAGCGATTGCGCCTGCACCAAATAAGGCTTTCGCGAGTACACGCGCGCTAACATGCACTGGCTTTGCTCATCTAGCTGGTTAATTTTACTAATAAATTCACTATGTTTAGGCTCAAGTAAATGCATACATTTACTTGTTACAAACTCAATAAGCTCTCTAAAATGCGCTAAATAGTATTTTGCTGGTAATTCTTTTTTCATAATACCGCCACAACTGTATATAAAAACAGTATCTAGCATTTGCGCTTATTATTCAATCTTAAACTTGTAATCAGTAATGCTTATAGTTGCCATATAAAAATAATGTAGAGTCGATAAGCACTAAATGTAAAAACCGACATACTACAAGCAATACAATACAATACAATACAAACAAACCATTGCCATACATTGTAAAGACGGCACTGGCCGCACAAGATTGGTCGCTGCACTTATTTTAAATTTGACAGGTTACACATAAGAAGAGGTATACAGCCTAGTACAAGGCATTCGCCCTAAAGCACTCACTATAGAGCTGTAAAAAGAGTACTTTGAGAGCTTTGAGGTGTAAGGCAGAGGTTGGGGAAGATTTAGCACTATAAATAGTGCTAATAATTCTATTTATAGCCTGTAATGAATTAGCACTGATAAGATTGATCACTTGTTATGCAACTCATTTAAACTTTGCCAAGAAATCATTTTTAATACATGCCTTAATACAGAAACTACTATAATTGTTAAAACGCATTAATTGCCAGATGACACCTTGTCCAAAGTCCAAATAAACTGGTTTTGTTGCTTTAAACCAAACATATCTAGGCCTTTTCCACTCAAAGAGGAAGTGTCCTACATGCGTGGATTTAATTATTCCATCTATTTTATCTGAGCTATGTATTTCTACTAACTCATTCGGACCTCGATACTCAGAAATAAAAGAATAAACGAAATGAGTTTTATGATTACTTGAATGAATAGATATATCTTCCATTGATTCATGCAGAGGATCAGGAAGCATCGCACGTAATTTTATGTTTTTCGCTAGATTACGACCATTAATTACCCAAATCATATCCCCGTAGAAATCCTCTCTTGATTTCAACTCAGCTTCAGACATTGGGGAGTTTTGAAATTCAATTACAATATTCTGCTCATTAACAACATCTGCAATATGCTTTTCACCACTTTTATCAAAGTATACTATTTCTTGATTACGATCTTCCCAATGATTTTTCCAATCTCGATGCCATTGGGATTCATTATCCCACCAAGGATCACAACTACATTTTACCTTGTGCGCCCAATGCCATCTAATTTTTGAACCACACTTTGCTACGGTTGGACTACCACAATATATACAAACTCCTTTCATCTTGGGCAGAGGAGCTTGCTTAAATCCGTCAACTAATGAAAATTTCATAAGTACATAACACTCGGTTGTATAATGCCTCAATCAGCCGCTGCTGGATTGGCTTGTTATATTTATTTACCCAATTCAGGAGCGGGTAAAGTTTTTGTAATACTTTTATTTAGCGAATGATTGTCAAATGCTATAGAAACCATTGAAAGCTTCGCCACCAATTTTTTCCCCTTAAATAGAGCTAAATCCGTTCCTAATTCTGCACCGTCAAGATCGGAGAGTGGAAAAGTTTTGTCAATTTTTTTCCAGCCAGATAATCCTTTAAGTAGGATTACTTCACTGTCTATTTTGATTTCGTATTGCCGAAAGCTGAGTACCATCCACCAAGCAAAAATAGATGTTGTAACCAAAGCGAGAATTAACGCCAAAAGTTGTTCATTTGGCGATAACGAAGTATTACTCTCGCTAAGGAATAAAAGAGCGCCAGCATATATTGCAAAGAATCCGATACAGTTAAATAATAGTAAAAAAATTGATTTAAAAATGATTTGAAAAACTGAGCTACGAATTACAGACATGGTATCTCTATAAATATGACAATTTAATCTACGACATTTGACGCTTTATAAACCGACAAATGTCCCTATTTTATAATCTATTAACCTTAACCACCAAATAACCACATGTAAACAATTACTAAACCTCATATCAGTTTATGTAATTGCAAAAACATACCAAAATGGTAGAGAACAGTGATATTGCTCCAACAGGCACTTTCCATAAAGTGCATATTATTCTTTGAAATTTAGTTTTTGTTATTAAAAGGCGCTACTTAATTTCAAAGTATTGAATCTAACGCCTTTAGCTAATACCTTTAAATTGAAACCTTTAAAAACAACTTAATTTATACTTGCCAATCCCTTTATACCCGCACAAGCATATTCAACCATAACGCTTTACGATATTATGCTCTTTTATATTTAATTTAACTTTCAGGGCATATAATGACAACGCACACACCGCCTTCCAACACAGCTGAACACACCTCTCTTTTTTACGTAATATTTATATCGGCCGTGGCTGCTATTGGTGGCTTTTTATTTGGTTTTGACTCGGGCGTTATTAACGGCACGGTATCGGCACTCGGTAATGCGTTTAATTCAAGTAGTGTGGCTACGGGCTTTAATGTTGCCTCTGTGTTACTTGGCTGTGCCTTAGGTGCACTTGCTGCGGGGCCGCTGGCAGATAAGTTTGGCCGCCGTGCAATTATGATCATCACCGCGATTATTTTTGCCATTAGTGCCTTTGGGTCGGGCATTAGCGAAAGCTCTGCGGAGTTTATTTTTTACCGCTTATTTGGTGGTTTAGGTATTGGTGCTGCATCGGTATTGGCGCCAGCTTACATTGCTGAAGTTGCACCACCCGCTCTTCGTGGTCGTTTAGCGACACTACAACAACTCGCTATTGTACTGGGTTTGTTTGCGGCATTTTTAAGTAACTATTTAATTGCTGATGCAGCAGGTAGTGCGCAAAATATTTTAATGCTTGATATAGCCGCTTGGCGCTGGATGTTTTGGGCTGAGCTTGTGCCTGCAGTATTGTTTTTAGTCGGTGTTTTATTTATTCCAGAGTCGCCTCGTTATTTAGTGGCGCAAGGTAAAGTGGATGATGCAAAATCGGTATTTAGCAAAATATCGAACGACAATGCCGATGCGCAAATAAGCGATGTTAAACGCTCATTGCATAGCGACACAAAGCCAAGTATTCGCGACTTATTTATTGATAACAGTAAAAAAGTACACCCAATTGTTTGGGTGGGTGTGGCACTGAGTGTATTTCAGCAATTTGTGGGTATTAATGTGGTGTTTTATTACGGCTCTGAGCTTTGGCAAGCCGCTGGGTTTGATGAGTCGCAATCGTTATTTATAAATGTATTAGCGGGCACCACAAATATTGTATCGACCTTTATTGCCATTGCCCTAGTTGACAAAGTTGGCCGTAAACCGCTGCTGCTTGTAGGTAGTATTGGTATGTTTATTAGCTTAAGCGCGCTTACTTATATATTTGGCAGCGCAGGCCTTGATGAAGCAGGCAAACTTGCCCTTAGCGATAACATGGGTACGTTTGCACTTATTATGGCTAACTTATTTGTGGTATTTTTTGGCTTAAGTTGGGGCCCAATTGTATGGGTATTATTAGGCGAAATGTTTAATAACCGCATTCGTGGTGCAGCCCTTGCTGTTGCAGCAAGCGCACAATGGATTGCTAACTTTGCAATTACTATGACCTTCCCTATTATGCTAGCTAACATTGGCCTTGCCGGTGCTTATGGCTTTTATGCGTTATCGGCACTTATAAGCATATTCTTTGTTGTTAAATACATTAAAGAAACCCGCGGTAAAACGCTCGAATCTATGTGATTTTTAAAAGCGGTGCTATTAATCGTAATCGCCGCTTTGCTTTTACCTACAGTAGTACTATTTAAGAATGATTGTTTAGATGAGCTAAACAATCATTCTTAAATATATTTTAAACTGCTGTTGATACGTAAACGCTGCTTTTACCAGCAAACTTTTAATACCAAAGTGTATAGCTACCGATTGCATACTTAAATATCATTATAGCTCAATACGTTAGCGAACCTTTTAACTTAAGCTAAGGCTGAATAGTAATCTACGCTCATTTATTTAAACTTTATAACCATTGCCGTATTACCTTTTATTATAACTAATCTATTTAAATTCCTTTTTAGAATATCAAAAATTAGCTATTGTCCGCCCATTCCAACTTTATGTATTTACTAAAATGAAAAAACAGTTAATTTCAGGCTTAGCTTTAACGTGTGCGTTAGGTTCGTTCAGTGCATTTGCTACTAATGGTTATTTTACTCACGGCTATGGCATGACCCACAAAGGCATGGCTGGCGCAGGTGTAGCGCTGTCAGAAGAGTTAATGTCTGGCGCTAATAATCCAGCAACTTTTTTACCTAACGGAACAGAGCTATCTCTGGGCTTAGAGCTTTTTTCACCTGAACGAAAATATACTGCATCAAAAGTAGATACTTTTTACCCTGGCGCATTTTATCTTGAAGCAAAAACACAAAAAAGCGACAACACTGTATTTGCAATTCCAGAGTTTGCTATTGGCCATCAATTAAATGAAAAAGTAAATATTGGCTTATTAGTGTATGGCAACGGCGGTATGAATACCGAGTACGGCGCAGAATCCTCTCCTGAGGGGACTTTTTACGCTGGTACAACAGGCGTTGATTTAAAACAACTTTTTATTAGCCCAACAGTAAGCTATAAATTGAATGAACAAACACGCCTTGGTGTATCCCCTATTTACGTGGTGCAACAGTTTGAAGCACAAGGGCTTGGAAACTTTGCTCCTTTTTCGCAATCACCAGAAGCGCTTACAAATAATGGCACCGATACAAGTACAGGCCTAGGCATTCAACTGGGTATTAGCCAAGATATAAATTCGTCATTAAGCTGGGGAGCAAGTTACCGCTCATCAGTGTCTATGCAAGAGTTTGATAGCTATAAAGGTTTGTTTGCAGAGCAAGGCGGATTTGATCTGCCAAGTTCGTTTCAACTTGGTGCTGCCTATAAGCTTACCCCTAGTAATCAGGTTGTATTTGATTGGCAAAAAATAAATTACAGCGAAGTGAAAAGTATTGCAAATCCAGTTAATAACTTGATGTCAGCGCCTTTAGGGGCTGATGCAGGAGCTGGGTTTGGCTGGAACGATATGACTATTTATAAGCTTGGCTATCAATGGCAGCGTACATCGCAACAAAAAATTCGTTTTGGGGTGTCTTACACCGAGCAACCGATTCCTTCGTCCCAAGTTATATTAAATATTTTAGCGCCGGGCGTTCAAGAGTGGCATTTTACAACTGGCCTTAGCCATTCTTTTACCAACAAGGTACAATTAAACGCTATGGCTTTTTATTCGCCAGCAAAAAAAGTAACGGGTGCTAACTACTTAGCGCCTAATCAACAATTATCAATCGAAATGAAACAAACCGGTTTAGGCGTTTCTATTGTTTGGGAAATTTAAAAATGATAACAGAATTCACCCCAGTATCGGCTGCAATAGGCGGTGCATTAATAGGTATAGCGTGTACGTTATTACTGGTTTTATACGGAAAAATTGCGGGCATATCAGGCATTGTTAAGTCTGTATTTGCTAAAGCCAATTCAGACTCTCGTTGGCAATTATACTTTATTTTAGGATTATTGTTGGCAGGTGTAGCGGTAAGAGTATTTGCCCCTTCTTTATTAGAAGGCGAATTACAGTTACCGCCTTGGCTTATTATTGTTGCAGGGCTTTTAGTTGGCGCGGGTACAACTTTAGCTAACGGGTGTACAAGTGGCCATGGCGTGTGCGGCATGTCGCGCTTTTCTGCTCGCTCTTGGGTTGCAACATGTACATTTATGCTTGTTGCCTTCATTACAGCAAACCTTGTAGGATAAATAATGAAAGCAATTATGATGGTTGTTATAGGCTTTATATTTGGCTTAGGGCTTATTATT
The DNA here is from genome assembly GCF_011378685.1 of Pseudoalteromonas sp. C8. NCBI lineage: Bacteria > Pseudomonadati > Pseudomonadota > Gammaproteobacteria > Alteromonadales > Pseudoalteromonadaceae > Pseudoalteromonas > Pseudoalteromonas sp. C8. The sequence goes on along the minus strand of NZ_WTKT01000010.1, from coordinate 37,100 downwards.
AGCGGGATGACAAACCCTGCTAAAGTGATTAACTTTCTTACCTATGGAAACCAATGGGATGGAAGCTTAATTATAGTGATGGCTGTTGCCATGCTAATAATGATGCTTACATGGTTATGGGTTGCAAAAAAAGAGAAACCACTTATTTCAGGAACATTTAATTTAAGTAATTTAAAAAATATTGATGCGCGCTTAATTATCGGCTCAGTATTTTTTGGTTTAGGCTGGGGTTTAAGTGGCATTTGCCCAGGCCCAGGCTTGGTTCAATTGGTATCTCTTAAAATGGAATTTTTATTATTTTTTGCAGCCGTCTTAGGCGGTATGTGGTTAGCCAAAAAAGTATAATATTTGCTGCCGACTAAAACTCGGCAGCTACTTTTCCAAACAAAGGTACATAACTTGCTGCAATATATATAAAACTATATTGAACAGGTTTAAGTTATGCTAAATAAAGCGCTGGAATTTTCCAACAGCACCCCCTGGTTAAGCGCGATTTCATCTCTCTTACTTATAGCTATACTACTGTTTTTAATTCGCTTTTTTGTAATGTACTGGCTAAAAAAATGGACTTCAAAAACCAAGTTTATATTCGATACTTTACTAATAGAGTCAATATCTAAACCGCTAACACTGTGCACAATTATTGTGCTGCTCACCATTTTAGAGCACGACACCTTCATTATTAGTACTTCTATTTCTCAACAAATTCCTTTTAATAGTATTAATATTGTACTAGCTCTACTGGCACTTATTATGTTTTTAGACCGCTTTATTATTGGCACTATTAATTACTATGGTAAACAATCTGCCGTTGTTTTTAATTCAAAAAGCATAATTAAAGGCGTGATACGCGTTACATTATCATCCGTAGGAATACTAGTATTAATGGGCACGTTAGGTATTTCTATTACACCCATTATTGCCTCGTTAGGTATTACATCACTGGCTGTTGCCCTTGCTTTACAACCTACCCTCGAAAACTTTTTTTCTGGCGTGCAGCTAGTGATAGATAAACCCATAAGAGTGGGCGATTTTATTGAGCTGGAATCAAAAGAACAAGGCTTTGTAGATCACATAGGCTGGCGATCTACATGGGTTAAAATGCTACCTAACAATATGATTATTATACCTAATAGCCAATTATCTAAGTCGCGTATTATTAATTACTTTTACCCTGAAAAAGAGTTAAGCGTGCCTGTTGATATAAGCGTGCATTACGATTCAGATTTAGAGTTTGTTGAGCAAGTAACACTTGAAGTGGCTCGCGAAATACTTATTTCACACGAATGGGGCGTTGATGATTACAATACCTTTGTGGTTTTTCATACCTTTGATAGATCAAACATTAACTTTACGGTAATGCTTAGAGCTAAAGAATACTTTAATCGCTTTTGGGTAAAATCTGCTTTTATAAAAGCCCTGCATAAACGCTATAAAAAAGAAGGTATTGTAATCCCCTTCCCTATTACGGCTATTAACACTACTCAAGAATCCGCTAAATTTAATAGTGATAAAAAGGTGCAAGGCGATACTTAAAACAAAGCGCGAGAGACTCTCGCGCTAATAAGTATTAAAACTTGTAGGTTATTTGCCCAACAATTTCGCGAGGGCTACCGGGAAAGTGGCCATTACGCTCAGTAAAGCCACTAACCGCGTATTCTTTATCAAACAGGTTATTAATATTTACACTCAATAACACGTCATCAAAGCGACTCGTCCAGCTCATATCAAATACGGTAAATGGTTTTACTTTTTGACCACTTGTACTAAGTTGCTCACTTACGTAATTTGCACCAAAGGCAATTGATGAGTCAATCGAATCCAGTGCGTAGCGAGTCCATAAACCTGCCTGGTGGCGTGGTGCATTAGCAAAGCGCGAACCATCTCCAAATGTATTTGAAAGCGTATCACCCGTTACGCCGTCTACCACTTGCGTATCGTTGTAAGCGTAGTTAGCCGTTACGGTCCAGTGCGCTGATAAATCGCCTACTAAGGTTGTTTCAAAGCCTCGGCTTTCTACTTCACCTATATTTAAAAGTGCAGCAATGCCATCTCCCGCGCCAGTATCGTCTGGGTTGCTCATTACCACGTTTTCTTTATTAATTTGATAAACAGCAAATGTACTCATTATTTTGCCATCAAACCATCTGTTTTTCATACCCAGCTCGGTTTGCTTGCCGGTTTCTGGTTCTAAATTACCTTCGCCTTCTACATCTTCTTGGTCGGCTGATGATGTAGGGTTAAAGCTCTCTGAGTAGTTAATATATACCGATGTGTTTTCTACTGGCTGATAAGTAACAGCAACGCGCGGCGTTATGTCGCTATCTGAGTAACTAAAACCAGTTTCTTGATTAAACTCTTTAAAATGGTCATAGCGCAAACCTGCAATTATTGTCCACTGCTCGCCTATGCTAATTACGTCTTGCGCGTATACACCAAATCGGTCGGTATCAACGCCATCGCGGTTTAAATCGGTGAGGTTATAAGTACTTGGATCGGTTTCACCGTAGTTTAAATTAAAAATATTTAAATTAGCGACGCCATCGGTCTCATATCGGGCGCGAAAGTAGTCATATTCGGTATCAACGGTGTGGTAATCACCACCAAATAAAAACTGATGTGTTAATTGTCCTTGTCCAAAGTTATAAACAAAGTCGGTGGTTAAGCTTGCCTCTTTATTGGCGCGATATTGCTTGCGGTATTCTCGTTTGATGGTTTCGTCATCAATATTGGCAATGCCATCACCGTTTACATCTACCCAGTTTTGCGACTCATGGTAGGCTTGGTCTCGCTCGTTATCCATGTAACGCAGTGTGCTACTTACAGAAAAATCATCACTAAAGTAATGACTTATCTCGGCTTGAAGTACCAAAGCTTCCATATTTTGATAATCAAACGACTCATTGACGTTATAACTTGGGTCAACTAAAAAATTGCCGTTGTCATCTACCGGTACGCCACGTAGGCGGTTTCCGCCTAGGTCTTGTTTAATGTAGTCAACACTTGTGGTTAGGGTTGTTGAATCACTTAAATCAAATAACAATCCACCTGTCAGCTCGGTGTTTTTTGAGTCTGCATTATTACGAAAGCTGTCTTGCTCCTCGTAATAGCCACCTACACGGTACGCCATGGTGTCGGTTAAACCGCCGGTCATATCGAGTGATGCACCACGGGTGTTGTAGTTACCCAAAGTAAGCTTTAATTCACGTTTTTGTGTGTAGCTTGGCTTTTTGGTTACGTAATTAATCATCCCACCAGGTTCGCCACCGCCATACAAAGCAGAGGCTGGCCCTTTTAATACTTCAACACGTTCTACATTAAATAACTGCGGTACACCAAAGCCCGAATATGGGTCGCCACGCACACCATCGTAAAATACATTTGCGTCATCTCTAAAACCACGAAAAGTTACGCCTGAGTAGCTATATTCGCTCACTCCCGCAATAGATCGGTACAAATCGGTAATGTCACGAGCTGCTTGGTCAATTATAAGTTGCTCTGTTAAAACCTGAGCCGATTGCGGAAGCTTAATAAGATCTAAATTAGTTTTAGTCCCAATTTTACTTTCGGTTTCTAGGTAAAATTGCTGGGCACGGCCAGTTACTTCTATTTTTTCAATATCGTTATTTTGCTCTGCAAATGCCATATTAGAAAAAACAGATAAAGACGCAGCAATACTTAATGCCAAATAATTAGGGTTAAACATGATAATTCCTGGGAGAAGTGTAGATAGCCAACAACCTAAATGATAACTTTTATCATTTTCATAATCAACACAAGGGCGGGTTTAATACATCTAAATATTAGAACTAATATTAATTAAAACAGAGCGCTAGCCCTTTTATTGCAGTTAAAATAAAACCCCTACTGTATTAAATACAGTAGGGGTTATTAAGTAATTCTTAAATTAGTTTTAGCGTGTAATTTACCCAGCAATATTGCTAATTTGAATTACTGGAGACACGTTAGTAAAATTAACTAAATCAGCCGCTATTACTTCTTGATGAGGTGCAAAGGCTTGCTGAAAAGATTCTACCGATTCAAACACTAAATGCCCCATAGCAATATAAGTTGGCGCTTCGCCCGGTGCGCCACCAGCTAAACCTGCATCTGCACTACTTGATATAAGCGCTTTACCAACTAACTCTGCAACTAGTGGTAAATGTGTTTTACAGTAGTAGTCCATATCGAAAGTAGCACTTTCATTATTTGGGTATAATACGCTTACTTTAATCATTACATTCTCTCTTTTATTTACTAAAAAATTTAAAGCATCTTTTGAAATAGTATGAATCATACTTAAGTAAAAAGCGCATAAGTGAGCAGTCGCTCAATTATGTAGTATTCATGCTCATAGCGCCAGTAATTTGATTGCAGTGCTTATTTTAATTAAGGTGATACTTCGCTAATTTACTTAAGTACAGGTCGTTTTTTAAAAGGTTTGGGCGGTAAAGGTTCTACAAAGTTAACGCACGTATTTACCCAATATGCTAAATCAGAATCAGACTCAAAACCTTCAGGCAAAATATAAACCAAGCCCTTAACTGGTTTTACTGTAGGTCTCTCTTCTAATCCTCTATCAAACGCCATTTAGTACCTATATTTTTAATAAACACATTACACACTTAATAACGGTAATAGCACTTAAACCTAAGTGAATAAAATAACAGTAATGAAGGTGATTAAGAAAGGTATGCAAAGAGTAGGTATAAAATTATTTTGGACTTACAGTTTATATCAAACCGCACTAATCAAAGCTGATTGAGCTGACACTAGTGCGGTTCAAAAGTAAGTATAAAACTAACTAATTCAATTTTAATAAACCAAAATGCTTATGCAGACAGTTGCACTTGAGCATCGGTTACAGATACTTTTTTCATGCTGCCTTGTTGTTCAAGACGAATATGCCAGCTAAACGCTTCTTCAAGTAAATGAGGGGTGTGCCCACCACGCTCACAAGCGCGATTGTAGTAATCTAACATATCGTCACGGTAATCTGGGTGCACGCAGTGCTTAATGACTTGTATCGCTCGCTCACGCGGCGCTAAACCGCGTAAATCAGCTAAGCCTTGCTCGGTTACTAAAATATCAACATCGTGTTCGTTATGATCAACATGACTCGCCATAGGCACTACGCTTGAAATAGCACCATTTTTAGCAATCGATTTAGTCACAAATATTGCTAAATGAGCATTACGAGCAAAATCGCCCGAGCCGCCAATACCATTCATCATCCGTGTGCCACAAACATGTGTTGAATTTACATTGCCATACATATCAAACTCAAGCGCAGTGTTTATTGCAATAATTCCTAAACGGCGCACTATTTCAGGATGGTTCGAAATTTCTTGAGGGCGTAACACTAGCTTGTCTTTGTATTGTTCTAAATTATTAAATACTTGCGCGTTACAACGCTCTGACAAAACAATTGAGCTGCCCGATGCAAAACTAAGCTTACCTGCGTCAATTAGGTCAAACGTCGAATCTTGTAGTACTTCAGAGTACATTGTTAGGTCTTTAAAGTCAGAGTCGAGTAATCCCATCATTACAGCATTTGCAATGTTACCAATGCCTGCTTGTAGCGGTCCTAAATTAGCTGGCAATTTATTTTGAGCCACTTCGTCTTTAAAAAAGTTAACTAAATGGCGCGCAATAGCGGCGGTGTCTTCATCAGGGTCGGTAACGGTAGAAAACGAATCGCTTTGGTTAGTAAAAACAATACCAACAATTTTTGCAGGATCGATAGGAATAGCAGTGCTACCAATTCGGTCATCCACTTTAACTAACGGCATTGGTTGGCGAGTAGGACGATACGAAGGGATGTATATATCGTGCAAACCTTCAAGATTCGGGTTATGCAGCATATTAATTTCAACAATGACTTCTTTGGCAAAAATAGCAAAACTGGCTGAGTTACCAACCGATGTAGTTGGCACAATATGCCCTTCTTCGGTAATAGCGACTGCTTCAATAACAGCTACATCAGGCATGGTTAATTGATGATTTCGTAGATGCTCAACCGTTTCAGATAAATGCTGATCAATAAACATAACTTCGCCGTTATTAATCGCTTTACGTAAAGTGCTATCTACTTGAAAAGGCATACGACGCGCTAAAATGCCCGCTTCTGTTAATAGCTTGTCGAGATCATTACCTAATGACGCACCCGTCATTAAATTTATTTTGATTGGATTTTTTTTGACTTGCTCAATTAATGCTCTGGGTACTGCTTTAGCTTCTCCGGCGCGAGTGAAGCCACTCATCCCTACAGTCATTCCATCTTTAATAAATTGGCTTGCTTGTTCTGCCGGCATCACCTTGTCGTGCAGGTTACTATTGCGAATACGTTCCAAGTGCATACTGAGCTCCTCTCTAAATTTGACATTATTCTAATCCTAACTTCGTACTACACAATCTAGACTTAAGTCGTATTTACGAATCGAGGATGAGCAACATGTTTAAAAGGGAGGTTAATTTACTTTTAATTAATACTATCATGTAGTTATTAGTAATATTTTTAACAAAAATGACATAACAATCTATAAAGTAATTTATAAAGTAATCTATAAATAAATAGTATTATTTAATTAGAGGAATTATTTTTGAGGAATTAACTTTATTAGTTCAAACACCCAAATGAGGAATTTGGGTGGCAGTCTTACCAGCCACATCTCGGCACACACGTCACAAACTGTGGCTGCTCCCTTCCGGGCCTGACCAGGTTCGCCTGCTAGTGTTGCGAGAGGACCAATAAGACTACCATTGAGGGCCTTGGTTGGCGCGGGAGGGATTATCTCTACTTTTGCTCTGTTATTCAAGGGATAATCTAAAAAGAAAGTGCGATTGCATACTTCATATACAATCGCGGCGTATTTAGCTATTTTAGTGCGTATTAATTGTTCTCTAACTGCGCTTTTATATTACGTAATGCTGCTTTTACTTTTTTCATGTTTTCTGGACCCATACGTAAAAGCTGTTTTTGTGCATCTGGTAATTGCTCCCACTCCGAAAACGCATACTGATACGTTACTGAATCACGAAGTAACGGCAAGTCACCTTCAGGCTCTGGCGTATCAAGTAATAAATCGATTGCATCGGTTAGCGTTTGATTAAACTCGTCATCGCCGTAACCAATTTCACTGTATGCATTATTAATAAGTGGCTTGTACTCTTCGTACATGCGAACGGCTTGCGCTGCACTCATACTGGTAAATATTTTCACATACGGTGTATAACGCTCGTAGCTGTTAGGGTTAATAGTTAAGATATCACCTTCATTCACGCTAAATTTTTCTTCTGGCTGTACAACAGGCATGTGTTTTTTAGCTATTTTTCCTTTTGCTAAGTTATCTACATATACCACACCACGACGAATAACATCGTCGGTCACCATTAAGCTCATTACTGAGTCGCTTAGGTACTCGTCCATTTTAGCAACAACAACTGCATCACTTTCGTTAAGCGTTGGTAGTGGTTTTACTTCAGGCACAGGCTCACTTGGACTTTGTGCTGGTACTTCAAGCTCTGCTGGCTTTTCTGGATTTACAGACGGCGCATCTACCACGGGGTCGTTCTCGGGTTTAAGCTCCATCATAGGTTGTTCTTTAACTGTGGGCTCTACCTCAGTGCGTGTTGCTTGCTCGTCACTGGGTGTTAGCAATACGAAGGCGGCCGCACATGCTACGACTATTAAAATAATAACGGCGAAAAGAATATTGTTATTAGGTGGACGTTTTTGAACATCTGATGCTTCTGGTTTATCTGACATACGAACTCCATAAAAATTAAAATGCGATATCACTTAGAGTACGCTAAGTGGATTAAATTCATTCTTACACAAATACTATTACATTTTATAATACGGCAATTATAGCAAAGTAAGTTACGTACTAAATTGGGTGATTAAACAATGTAATAAGTATTAGGGCAGTTATCCTTTGATTCTTCTAGCTTAAAGACTTACAGTTAATAAATAAAGTAAAGACGTAGAACAGTTTAACCACCAATATGAAAATCAAGCAAGTTGATCCACAAAAACCTAAAATTGCCTTATTACTCACAGGTGGTGGCGCACGTGCTGCTTATCAAGTGGGTGTCCTTAAAGCGCTAGCTCATAGTATGCCTCGTACTGCTCCATTGCCATTTAGAGTAATAAATGGCACCTCTGCTGGAGCTATTAACTCAGCTGCGTTAGCATGTTACGCCTCCTGTGCGCATTTGGCTGTACGAAAGCTTGAATCAGTTTGGAAAAACTTTTCAACCTCTATGGTCTATAAAAGTGATTTTTTAAGTGTATTTGGTCATATTGCGCGTAATATTTTAACGAGCTTTCAGTCAGAACATATTAACCATCCACCAGCGAGCTTGCTAAACAACCGCCCTCTGCGTGGTTTATTAAACGAAATTTTAGATTTACACCGCATTGAGCGCAATTTACATCGTAATTATTTAGATGCGCTGTCTATTACGGCCTCAAGTTATACAACGGGCGACTCTGTTGCATTTTTTCAATCTAATACGCAAACATCTTGGCAGCGTGCTAAACGCGAAGGCCGTGCAACTCGTATTAATGTTGAGCACTTAATGGCATCGAGTGCCATCCCTATGGTGTTTCCAAGTGTAAATATTTATAACCATTACTTTGGGGATGGCTCTATACATCAACTTTCTCCGCTGAGTCCGTCGATTCATTTAGGCGCTGAAAAAATATTTATTATTGGGGTCGACCAACCCAAAGAATTACACCCACCGGGTTACTCGCCACATTATCCGGGTCTATCTGCTGTTGCAGGGCATTTACTCGACAGTGTATTTACCGACACTATGCAATCGGATTTGGAGCGTTTGGCTCGTGTTAACCGAACATTAGGGCTATTACCCGCTCGCGACAAACATCAAGAACTTAAACAAATAGATACCTTTGTCATTAACCCTTCGCAAAACTTTAATGCCATTGCAGCTCAGTATTACGACGATATGCCATGGGCCATTAAAGTATTGCTACGTACCATAGGTGTTAAAAAGCATTCGCAATCGAGTTTAACCAGCTACCTATTGTTTGAAAAACGCTACACCCAGCATTTAATGCAAATTGGCTATGAAGATGGTATGGCGCAGTTGCCTAAGATGCGTGAATTTTTAGAGTTAGATTAATCTTTTAGAGTTAGATTAATCTAAGTCACTATTCGATTCCGTCGAGCAGATAGTGCTCTACCCGCTCAACACGCCTTGGTTTACCTTGTAATACTAAAACGTCATTAGCCAATAATGTTGTTTGCGCTGATGGCGTATCTATTTCGGCTCCTTCTCTGCGCAGTGCTTTTACGAGTACTCGCCGCTTTTCTAAATTAAGATCTTCAATTGTTTTACCCACGGCATAAGCTTGCTGAGGTAGCGCTACAACATGTAAGTATTCTAATCGTTCACTTGAGGCATCTTCGCTATCTTTAAAATACCCTGCGTAAAAGCTTTGCATTAACGGATAACGATTACGACGTTCTTTACTTACTCTACGCACAATACGCGTCATCGGTACGCCCGACATAGACAACACATGCGACACGAGCATTAAGCTCGCCTCTAACGACTCTGGCACTACTTCGGTTACGCCTAGCCCTTTTAAATAATCTAACTGCCTATCGTCACGAGTACGAATAAGTATTTTAACGTTGGGCGCTATTTGTTTTATGGCATCAATAACAACTTGTGCGTGATCAAGCTCTGTAAAAGTAATAATAACCAAGCGAGCTCGCTCTACTCCTGCGCACTTTAAAATATCTTTTTGTTTAACATAGCCAAATATAACAGGCTCACCTGCCGCTTTGCCTTCTTGTACTAAAATTGGGTTACTTTCAATGGCAACGTAGTCTATTGCTTCGGGCTTTAAAAAACGCGCTATAGTTTGCCCAACACGCGAAAAACCACAAATAACAACATGGTCGCTATAAAGTGTACTACTTTGTGGCTCACTCTCCAGCGCTAAACTAGGGCGATCGAGTATACCAAAACGCTTTAAAATAAATGGCGTTTTATCAATCAAAAATGGTGTAAATGCCATTGATAACACACCAAGGGCAATTAAAAATGAAGCTTGCTCTGAGTTTAATAACTGATGCTGGCCAGCAAGTGCTATAAGTACAAAACCAAACTCCCCCATTTGCCACAGCATAATGCCACAGGCGAGCGAGTCTTGGTTTCGCTCATGCATTAGCCGCGCACTAAGTGCTACTACTGTAATTTTTAATACGAGTAACCCAAGCAATGCGCCAATAATTATTACTATATGCGCCAGTACAAATAAAATATCCAACTGCATACCCACAGTTACAAAAAACAGCCCCATTAAAATATCGCGAAATGGACGTATATCGGCCTCTAACTGATGCCTGTAATTGCTCTCACCTAACATCATTCCCGCTAAAAAAGCGCCCAATGCCATAGACAAGCCAAACATATACGTTAAAAAGCCCGCAAATAAGGCGACTAATATAGTGGTAAGCACAAATAACTCATCGGTTCGTACTTGCGCTATTTCTTTAAACACAATGGGCAATACCCATTTACCAATTGCCCAAAGAAGCACGCATACAAATGCGCCCTTACTTAGGGCAAACGCTAAAGCCCAGCCAATACTTTGAGAGTCGCTTGATGCAAATAAAGGAAGTATTATTAATAGAGGAACAACAGCAATATCTTGAAAAAGCAGTACACCAACTGCTAATTGCCCACGGCGCTGATTAAGCTCACCCGTTTCCTTTAATAGCTTAACCACTACAGCCGTAGAAGAAAGCGCCATAATTGTACCAATGGTAAAACTGGTGAGTAGGGAAAAGTCTAAACAATATAAAATAATAATGAAGAGTAAGCTGGTTATACCTACTTGTAACGAGCCCAGCCCAAATACTAGGCTTCGCATTGCCATTAGTCGCGAAATAGAAAATTCTAACCCCAAACTAAATAACAAAAACACAATACCAAGCTCTGCTACAAACTCTATTTCATGAGATTGCGCTAACCAACCAATACCATGACTACCGGCTAAAACCCCCGTTGCTAGGTACGCCAAAATAGGCGGCAAGCCAATGCGTTTAAAAAACCACACAAAAAGAACTGCTGCCACTAGCAAGCCAAAAATTTGAACGTTAATACTCTGCAAATTCGGCCTCACGCGTCAATTAAACCAAGGGACTTACTTTAAATATAGCAACCTTCTGTTTTTCAGCCAGTTTTAAAATATGGCACAAAAATCGCTTAGTAATTGCAAAGTAACACCCTCGGGGGAGAATTTAATGGAAAACGTCCATATTTTGACGCAGCGTGTGTCTGGTCGCGGTGATTTTTTGCCGTTTTCGGCTGAACATTCGCCAACAAATGAAATAACAGAAACACATAAACTCGTTACAGAGCTACAAACTAGCTTAGTGATTGAGGATGTTTTAGCTATATACGCAAAATTTACAAAACAATTGTTAAATTTCTCCGGTTTACAGTTTCAGTCAACACTGGGAACTACGCAAACATCACAGAGTGATACAAATAGTACACCCTATATTTTTGATTTGGCGATTGGTAAAGAACACTTAGGGCAGCTAATTTATTTTAGTAAATTCCCGCTTGGTCAAGCCATTGAGAAAAAGCTACATACTTTACATACTGCGCTGGTTTATCCACTTCGTAATGCGATGATGTACAGCCGAGTATTAAAGCTTGCCACAAAGGATGCATTAACCGGCTTAAATAACCGTAGTCAGTTTAATGACTTTTTACTGCAAAAGCTTGAAAACTGCCGTCGTTACCAGCGTCCATTTAGTTTAATGCTGCTTGATTTAGATAATTTTAAACAAGTTAACGACAACTTTGGCCATAAAATTGGTGACGATACACTTAAAGAGTTTTCAAAAGTACTGTGTAGCAGCATACGCGGCACCGATTCGGTATTTAGATTTGGTGGTGATGAGTTTGCTTTACTTATTGAAGACCCTGAGTTTACAACGAATAAAGTGATTGCTGAGCGGATAATGTGCTTAGTAAGAAAATCGCCTCTAATGTCTAAGTATAAAGTAACAACCAGTATTGGTTTTACTTTAGCTAACAGCCAAGACAGCGAAACTGAAATATTTGCTCGCGCCGATAAAGGTTTATACAAAGCAAAAGCATCTGGTAGAAACTGCGCAAAAGCCTATTAGTCTTTACTTAACTGCATTAAATAAAAAGCCTAGCTTCCCCCGCTAGGCTTTGCACTTACCAATTTATAAATAAACAACGCGGCACAAAAACCAAAAAAGAATCCGCTAATTAAATTAAGTAATGCGGTAATAGTAGCAAGCGGTGTAAATAATACTAAAAGCAGTGGCAGGCTCACGCCTAAAATAAAAAACAATCCACCTTTACCTAACCAATAAGCTAATAAAAGCACTGCAGATACAATTCCACCCGCAACTGCATAACCTAGCGTAACTATATTTAGCTCAAGTAAAATATTAGCAATAATAGCTATAACGGCCGTTATTAGCATACCCATTGGCGCTTTAGTAACTAACGACAAACCAACATGCGGCTGTTTACTCATTTATTTACACTCCCAAAAAATACCATTTTCATCAATATGTTTAGCACTTATAAAATAACCAACCACTTGAACTAATTCATCATTATAAAAAATAAGCGGCACACTGGCGCGAAGCCAGGGCGCTATTTTTGCATCTTTAAACCAATGCTTAACTGTATTACTACCAGGCTTTTTAAGTGGTTTAATGCGTGCGCTATTGCAATCAAAGCGCACTACTACTTGCTCATTAGCGTGTGGAGGTCTTACTCCGCAACCGGTGCTTTTAATTAATAAGCGCCCGTCTGCCAGTTTTAGCTGTGAATGATTCAGCTCAATATCTGTTAATACTTCACTTGGTGTTACAAAATACAAATAACCTTGATGACGACGTATTTGCCCATCGAGCAAATCAATACGCATTTGTGCATCGTTTTTTGCGCGCATTGCTTGATTAATAATTTGCTCAAGCTGCTTTTGCGATGGCATCACTTGTGTAAATAGTGCAAGCCACGCACGTACTATATTTGCAATGCGCGCTGCGCTGTACTCGCTTATTTTGCTAATGCACAGTGCTTGATGCTCGTTAATACACTTATTTAAATCAAGCTGGGTATATTCATCAAGTAGAGTTTGCTGTTGCTGTAGTAGTTCAATGCTTCGTGCAGTGCATTGTTCAAACCCATTAAAGCGCTCAGCTAACACGGGTACTATTTTTGATCGTAAAAAATTACGGTCAAAGCTTTCATCTGTATTAGAGTCATCGGTTATGTGGTTAATATTAAACTGCGCTGCAAACGCTTCTATATCGCTGCGAGCTACATTTAGTAATGGTCTAAAACATATACGCCCACTTTGCAGCAAGCGCTCTTTATACATAGAACCAAGCCCTTTTAAACCTGAGCCACGCTTTAAGCGCAATAAAAACGTTTCTACTTGGTCGCTTAAGTGTTGGCCCAGTAAAATAATGCTGCCTTGTGGGCTTAGTTCATCAAGTGCTTTATAACGGGCGTCGCGTGCTTGGGCTTCAAGACTTGTGCGCGACTGCGGCTCAATAACAACTTTCGCAGCTTCAAAAGGCACATTAAGCTCAATGCATACGTTTTTGCAAAAGTGTTGCCAGTCATCAGCATACTGGCTCAAACCATGGTGAACATAAATAGCCGATACATTAATTGCAGGGTTATCTTCTTTTAAAGTGCGCATTAAATGCAACAGCACCACAGAATCAACGCCACCAGAAAGCGCCACTGTAAAAGCGGTGTTACCTTGCTCAATATAGCTATTTAATGATTTTTTTAATTGCTGATAAATTGCTGATGTATACATATGGGCGCACTTTTATATAAAAACTCTGAACATTTTAAAGCAAAAAAGCCGCATAAGCGGCTTTTTTTAACATTTAATGTGTTTAGCAATAACCAAACGACATTAAACGTTTATAACGTTGATCAAGCATTTCTTCAAGCGTAAGCGCTTGTAGGTCTGCTAAGTCACGTTTAAGGCGAACTTTTAAGTTACGTGCCATAGCATCGTAATTGCGGTGCGCGCCACCTAGAGGTTCATCAATTAAGTTACTGATTAAATCTAGTTCTTTAACTCGCTCTGCGGTTACACCCATTGCTTCTGCTGCAAGTGGTGCTTTGTCGGCGCTTTTCCAAAGAATAGACGCACAACCTTCAGGAGAAATTACAGAGTAAGTGCTGTATTGCAACATGTTAACTCTGTCGCCAACACCAATCGCTAATGCACCACCTGAACCGCCTTCACCGATAACCGTACATATTGTCGGCACTTTAAGTGTCGCCATTACTTTTAAGTTACGCGCGATTGCTTCAGATTGACCACGTTCTTCAGCGCCAACACCTGGGTATGCACCCGGCGTGTCGATAAAAGTCATAATTGGCATTTTAAAACGCTCAGCCATTTCCATTAAGCGTAATGCTTTACGGTAACCTTCTGGCTTTGGCATACCAAAGTTGCGTTTAATTTTTTCAGCAGTGTCACGGCCTTTTTGTTGGCCAATAACCATTACTGGTTCGCCATCTAAACGCGCAACGCCTCCTAAAATAGCCGGATCGTTAGCAAAAGTACGATCGCCAGCAAACTCGTCAAATTCCGTGAAAATGCGCTCGATATAATCTCGAGTGTAAGGACGCAACGGATGACGTGCTAACTGTGATACTTGCCAAGCGCCTAAATTAGAAAAAATCTCCTGTTTTTGTTTGGCACTTTTTTCTTTTAATTTGCTGACTTCCTCTTCTAACTCAAGGTCTAATTCGCCAGCGCGGCTTATATTTTGTAATTCTTCAATTTTTGCTTCTAATTCTGCAATTGGAAGCTCAAAATCAAGATAATTGAGGCTCATGCTCTAAACTACCTAATCAGTTAAATTCTAGTTCTACATCTTGCGCAGCCATTAGTGATAACTTATGAATTAAGTCGTCACTTGGCGTAACACACCATTCGATCCCAAGAGTTAATTGCGCCAACGCATCTGGACGTTGGTAATAAACCTTGATCGGACACGTTCCCATTTTATAGGGTTCGAGTACTTTTTGTAATTTATCGAAGAAACCTGCCTCGACTTGCACCATGTTCAGCGTCATTTTAATCGCTTTAATACGCTTTTCACGCGCTTGAGCAATGGTGTTTATTTCTCTGGCGGTCATTGTAATACCACCGGAGAAGTTATCAAAGCTGACCTGTCCAGATATTACCAAGATATTGTTAACTTGGAGCATATCTTGGTACTTTTCAAACTCGTCTGAATACAAGCGTACATCAATCCGTGCACTCTTGTCATCTAAAGTTACTAAGGCCCAACGATTTCCTTTTTTGTTAATTAATACCCTAGAAGCAATCACCAAACCTGCGGCTGTTGCAAATACATCGCGGTTCGTTGGCTGTAAATCAACTATTTTTCCGCTGGTATAATGCCTAAGTTCGCGGCGGTACTGATTTATCGGATGCCCAGTTAAATAAAGGCCTAGGGTTTCTTTTTCACCATCTAACCATTCGTTATCAGTTAGGCCTGTGGCTTTAATAAAGGCTTGTTCTACTTCATCAGGCTCAGTGGCTAATAAACCAAACAAATCACTTTGCCCTAATAGCTCAGCTTTGTTGTGTTGGTCGGCTGCCCGCATTGCACTTTTTAAACTCGCTAGTAATGTAGCACGGCCAGCTTGGGTTTTTTCTGGCCCTAAATTATCTAGTGCACCTGAATAAATTAATTTTTCGGTCACGCGTTTATTTAAGCGTTTTAAATCAACTCGGGCACAAAAATCAAATAAATCTTTAAATGGGCCCCCTTTTGCACGCGCTTCTAATATTGCATCAACCGGTGCTTCACCTACGCCTTTTATCGCGCCAATGCCGTAAACAATCTCGCCTTGCAAGTTTACTGTAAACTTAAACTCACCTGCATTCACATCTGGCGGCAATAAGGTGAGCTTCATGTTTTCACATTCATCCACCAAAATAACGATTTTGTCGGTGTTATCCATATCAGCCGACATTACCGCAGCCATAAACTCTGCAGGATGATGCGTTTTCATCCACAGCGTTTGATACGAAACAAGTGCATACGCCGCCGAGTGAGATTTATTAAAACCGTAACCTGCGAACTTTTCTACCAAGTCGAAGATTTTTATTGCGAGTTCGCCGTCAATGCCGTTATTTCTTGCGCCATCTTCAAACGTTGAACGCTGCTTTGCCATTTCTTCGGGTTTTTTCTTACCCATTGCACGACGCAGCATGTCGGCACCACCTAGCGTGTAACCTGCTAGTACTTGCGCAATTTGCATTACTTGTTCTTGATACAAAATAATGCCGTACGTTGGATCAAGTATTGGTTTTAAGCTTTCGTGCTGATACTGCGCATCTGGGTATGAGATTTCTTCGCGGCCCAGTTTTCGGTCGATAAAGTTATCTACCATGCCTGATTGCAGCGGACCTGGTCGGAACAAGGCCACGAGTGCAATCATATCTTCAAAGCAGTCGGGCTTAAGTCGGCGTACTAAGTCTTTCATACCGCGCGACTCTAGCTGGAATACAGCAGTCGTTTCAGCGCGAAGTAGCAACTCAATACTTTTTTTATCATCCAGTGGGATGGTATTTATATCAACGAGGTCTTTACCTTGGCGCTCCATGCGCACATTGGTCATTTCGACCGCCCACTGCAATATAGTCAGTGTACGTAAACCCAAGAAATCGAACTTAACTAAGCCTGCAGTTTCTACGTCGTTTTTATCAAATTGCGTTACCGGAAACTTACCTTCGTCATCGCAATAAAGCGCGGCAAAGTCGGTAATAGTGGTTGGCGATATTACTACGCCACCCGCATGTTTACCGGCGTTACGTGTACACCCTTCTAGGATGCGACACATGTCGATTAAATCTTTTACTTCGTTATCGCCATCGTAGGCTTCTTGCAAGCGCGGCTCTATATCAAACGCTTTAGCAAGTGTCATCCCAGGATCGCCTGGAATCATTTTTGAAATACGATCAACAAACCCGTAAGGGTGCCCAAGCACTCGCCCTACATCGCGTATTACCGCTTTTGCAGCCATGGTACCAAAGGTAATAATTTGCGATACCGCATTTCGCCCATACAAAGCCGACACGTGATCAATTACTTCGTCTCGTCTATCCATACAAAAATCGACGTCGAAATCGGGCATTGATACACGTTCTGGATTCAAAAATCGTTCAAAAAGCAAATCGAATTCGAGTGGATCCAAATCGGTAATTTTAAGTGCGTATGCAACTAACGAACCTGCACCTGAACCACGACCAGGCCCAACCGGAATATTGTTATCTTTACTCCACTGAATAAACTCCATTACGATTAAGAAGTAACCTGGGAATCCCATTTGGTTAATTACGCCAAGCTCTATATCAAGTCGCTCATCGTATTCAACGCGTTTTACTTTTCGCTCTTCTTCGTCGGGGAATAAAAACTGTAATCGCTCTTCAAGACCGTCTTCTGATACTTTAACTAAAAACTCATCAATCTTAAGTGAGCCAGTTGGGTAATCAGGTAAAAAGTAAGTCCCTAGCTGAACCGTTACATTACAACGTTTAGCTATTTCTACGGTGTTTTGTAGCGCCTCTGGTATATCGCTAAACAGCTCAGCCATTTGCTCTGATGTTTTTAGGTATTGTTCTTCAGAGAACCGTTTAGGTCTGCGTTTATCGTCAAGCGTGTAGCCGTCAAAAATAGCAACGCGAATTTCGTGCGCTTCAAAGTTTTCAGGCTTTAAAAACACTACTTCGTTGGTCGCTACAACAGGTAACTGCTCTTTGGTAGCAAGCTCTACCGCCATGTGTAAGTAGTCTTCTTCAAGCGGTCGGTTAGTGCGAACAAGCTCAAGGTAGTAGTTATCGCTGAAATGTTGCTTATAAAAGCTAATTACCGACTCAATAACACTTGGATTATTTTTTAGTAACGCTTTACCTAAGTCACCATCTTTAGCGCCCGAGAGAATAATTAAGCCCGTTTTATGCTCCACCAGCCATTCTCGGTCAATCACTGGGCGATGAAACACATGCCCACGTTGATACGCTTTAGATATTAATAAGGTAATATTTTTATAGCCGTCGTTGTCTTTGGCTAATATGGTTAAGCGGCTTGGCTCGTCAGGAAATTCTGGGCTACGAACCCAAAAGTCAGCACCCACAATAGGCTTAATACCGGCGTTATGTGTTGCGCCATAAAAACGCACTAAGCCACAAAAGTTCATTTGATCGGTAATCGCAATAGCGGGCATTTGCAGCTCTTGTGCTTTAGCGACTATCGGCTTTGTTTTAGCGAGGCCGTCAACCATCGAAAAATCTGAATGAACTCTTAAATGAACAAAATCAGGAGCAGCCATGCTTAACCCTCACCATTGGCTTGCGCCAATACACGCTGCACAGGTTTAAAGCTTTTACGATGCTCATCAATCGCGCCGTACTGCTCAAGCGCTGCAAAATGTGCTTTTGTTGGATACCCTTTGTGCCCTGCAAAGCCATATTCAGGGTGGCGTTTATCAAGCTCAATCATTTCGTCATCGCGTGCTACTTTAGCTAAAATAGACGCCGCTGAAATTTCTGCCACTAAGCTATCGCCTTTAACAATAGCTTGCGCGGGCATAGTGAGTTTAGGTAAGCGGTTACCATCTATAAATACAAATTCAGGTTGCGTACTTAATGCCTCTACTGCACGGGTCATGGCAAGCATAGTCGCGTGCAGAATATTTAACTCATCAATTTCTGTTGGATTGCAGCGCCCATAGGCATAACACAATGCTTTTTCTTTTATTTCAATCGCAAGCGCTTGGCGTTTTTTATCTGTTAATTTTTTAGAATCCGCTAAGCCAGCAATTGGTTTAGTGGGATCTAAAATGACGGCAGCAGTAACTACATCACCAACAAGCGGGCCGCGCCCTACTTCGTCTACACCGGCAATTAAGGATACATTAGGTCTATCAATTTGCATTTATTAACTCCGCCACAGCATTCGCTGCTTGTTCGCTGGCATTTAATCTAATTTTTTCGTGAATAGCTAAAAAGCGTGCTTTTAGCTCTTTGTTATCAGTGTTGAGCATAGGAGTTAGCGCATTTGTTAAATTAGCCACATTACACTCACTTTGTAAAAACTCAGGCACTAGCTCTTCGTCTGCTAATAAGTTAGGCAACGAAAAATACTTAATATTAAACGTAAATAAAGTTTTAAATATCCAATAGCTCAACGGCTTTATTTTATAACCGACTACCATTGGCTTTTTATAAAGCATACCTTCAAGTGTTGCAGTGCCCGACGCTAATAAAATAGCATCAGCAGCTTGCATCGCTAATTTTGATTGTCCATCCAGCAGGTTAACATTAAGGTTTGGCGCGGTAGCGTTTAAAATAGCAGTAAACTGCGCTTTGCGTTTTTCGTTAACCAATGGCACCACAACTTTAAGATTGGGATTTTTAGCTTGCAACTCTGCAGCTGTTTTAATGTAAGTTTCGCTTAGTAAACCAACTTCTGAGCCTCGACTACCAGGTAGCAGCGCCAGTACTTTGTCATCAAGGCTTAAGCCGAGTTCTGCACGTGCTTTAGTATCGTCGTGCTCAAGCGCTATATCGTCAGCCAAGGTATGTCCTACAAATGTACATGGCACTTGGTGTTTATCGTAAAACTCTTTTTCAAATGGCAGTAACGCAAGCACTAAGTTAGTGGCTGCACTTATTGTATGTATACGCTTTTCGCGCCACGCCCAAACAGATGGACTTACATACTGTACTGTTTTAATGCCCGCATCTTTAAGTGGCTTTTCAACGCGTAAGTTAAAATCGGGTGCATCAATACCAATAAATACATCAGGTGGGTTATCTACAAAATGCTGCACGAGTTGTTTACGTATTTTAAGCAAACGCGGCAAACGCCCTAGCACCTCAACAAGCCCCATTACCGAAAGCTCATCCATGTCGTAAAGTGTTTTACAGCCCTGCGCTTGCATTTTAGGTCCTGCTATTCCTTCAAAAATAGCGTCCGGAAAATGTTTTTTAAGGGCTTTAATTAAACCTTCACCTAAAATATCGCCCGACAGTTCACCTGCCACAATACCAATACGTAGTTGTTTTTTATCTTTATTCATTTGATTTTATTTCACAAGTAAACCAGGCGTTCATGCTTGTTAGTTTACCGTGTTTTACTGTTTGGTTAAACGCTTTAAATAACTGGTTTTTTATCACGTAAGTTAAGGCTTTATGTTGTTTGTTTTTAATACTGATGTAGCATAGGAAATATATATTAAGTTTTACTAATATGTATGTTGACAAAAATTGCACAAAAGTAAATACTATTACAAACTTTCAGTAATTACTGAAAGTTCATTAAACCTTAACTTTGCCAATTAAATGTTGCCCTGTTAATCCGTCACTCTCAAGGAGCCAATAATGATAGATGAAACCTTTGTGGATCTATCGCGATTACAGTTTGCTGTTACCGCTCTCTTTCATTTCTTATTCGTACCGTTAACGATAGGTATGACCTGGATTTTAGTTATTATGGAATCGGTTTATGTTATGACCGGTCGCGAAATTTATCGTGATATGACTAAGTTTTGGGGAAAATTGTTTGGTATTAACTTTGCAATTGGTGTGGCGACAGGCCTTACCATGGAATTTGAGTTTGGTACTAACTGGTCTTATTACTCCCATTACGTAGGTGATGTTTTTGGGGCTCCCCTTGCTATTGAAGGTTTAATGGCATTCTTTTTAGAATCGACCTTTGTAGGTATGTTCTTTTTAGGCTGGGACAGACTCTCTAAACGCCAACATTTAGGTGCAACCTTTTTAATGGCCATTGGTACCAACATGTCGGCGCTGTGGATTTTAATAGCCAACGGCTGGATGCAAAACCCAGTAGGTGCTGAATTTAACTATCAAACCATGCGCATGGAAATGACCAGCTTTGCAGAGCTTGTGTTTAACCCTGTAGCACAAGTTAAGTTTATTCATACCGTATCGGCAGGTTATGTAGCTGCATCTATGTTTGTACTGGGCATAAGTAGTTGGTACATATTAAAAGGCCGTGATTTAGCGTTTGCTAAACGTTCTTTTTCGGTCGCATCGGGCTTTGGTTTAGCATCAATTTTATGTGTAATTTTACTCGGTGACGAATCAGGCTACGAGGTAGGTGAAGTTCAAAAAGTAAAACTTGCCACGATTGAAGCTGAATGGCATACAGAAGAGGCTCCGGCTGCGTTTACCGCATTTGGTTTTCCTGATTCAGAAGAGCAAGTAACACATGCTGCGGTTAAAATACCTTACGCACTTGGGTTAATTGCTACGCGTTCACTTGATGAGCAAGTAACGGGTATTAACGACCTAGAAAAACAACACGAAGTACGTATTCGCAACGGTATGATTGCTTATGAATACCTTACAAAACTCAGAAACGGTGAAGATACGCCAGAAAATGTTGCTAAGTTTAATACCCTAAAAGATGATTTAGGTTATGGCTTGCTACTTAAGCGCTACACACCTGATGTTGTAGATGCTACCGAAGAGCACATTCAAAAAGCGGTTAAAGACTCTTTCCCTAAAGTAGGCCCTATGTTTTGGTCATTTAGGATTATGGTTGCCTGTGGTGTAGCCATGTTGGGTGTATTTATATTGGCATTTTACTACAACGCACATCGCGTTATTGAGCAAAAACGCTGGTTGTTATGGGCTGCCGTATTGAGCATTCCACTACCTTGGATAGCTATTGAATTTGGCTGGATAGTTGCTGAGTATGGACGTCAACCTTGGGCTATATCTGAAATACTGCCGACTTTTTTAGCCACGTCGTCACTAACAGTAAACGATATTTTAATTAGCTTAACTGGATTTATTGTTTTCTATACTGGTTTAGCCATTGTTGAAGGTTGGTTGATGATCCGCTTTGTTAAGCAAGGACCAAGCTCGCTACATACTGGTAAATATCATTTTGAATTGCCAAATAAAACTGATCAAACTGAAGGAGAGCAATCATGATTTTTGATTATGAAACATTAAAAATGCTTTGGTGGTTGATCATTGGTGTGCTGCTTATTGGCTTTGCTATTACCGATGGCATGGATATGGGCGTTGCTATGTTGCTTCGCCTCGTTGGTAAAACAGATTCAGAGCGCCGCACAGTAATAAACACAATTGGCCCGCATTGGGATGGTAACCAAGTATGGTTTATAACTGCAGGCGGCGCGTTATTTGCGGCGTGGCCTATGGTTTATGCAGCTGCATTTTCGGGCTTTTACTTTGCCATGATGCTAGTACTCTTTGCTTTGTTTTTTAGACCACTTGGGTTTGATTACCGCAGTAAAGTAGACTCAAAACGCTGGCGCAATAACTGGGATTGGGGCTTGCTTGCAGGCAGCGCAATTCCAGCATTAGTTTTTGGTGTTGCTTTTGGTAACTTATTTTTAGGCGTACCGTTTAATATTGATAACTTAATGCGTGTTAGCTACCAAGGTTCATTTTTTGGTTTACTTAACCCGTTTGGGTTACTTGCTGGTTTAGTCAGTATTACTATGTTAGTTGCTCATGCGGGGATGTGGTTGCAGCTTCGTACAGCTGATGCAGTAGCAGAACGCTCAGGGCAATATGGTCGTTATTCACTGATTGTGTTTATTATACTGTTTGCAGGCGCTGGTTTTTGGGTTGCTAATTTAACGGGTTACCAAATTGTATCTATGCCTGATACACAAAGCCATGCAGATCCATTAGCTAAAGTAGTAACAACAGCCCAAGGCGCGTGGCTTAGCAATTACAGTGAACGCCCATGGACTATGACCTTTCCTATTTTAGCGTTTGTAATGGCACTAAGTGCGCTATTGTTTTCTAAATTAAACAAACCAGCACTTGGACTTATTTCAACAAGCTTAATGTTAATTGGCGTGATTATGACGGCCGGTGTTTCACTGTTCCCATTTATTATGCCATCAAGCAACAATCCAAATATTAGCTTAACAATTTGGGATGCGGTATCGAGCCATAAAACGCTCAATGTAATGTTTGTTGCAGTGTGTATTTTTGTCCCACTTATTTTAACTTACACCACCTGGTGTTATGTAAAAATGTGGCGCAGAGTAACGGTTGAAGAAATTGAAAACAACACTCACGGTAGCTACTAAGGAGACTAAACTATGTGGTATTTCGCTTGGATTTTAGGTGTACTTTTGGCCTGTACCTTAGGTGTAATAAATGTAATGTGGTACGAATTTCATCAAAATAAAAACAGCATTGCTGATGATGAACAAGCCATGCACGATTTATTAAACGATGCTAACAACACAAAAGATGACGACTAACCCCCGACCAGATCGCGCGCAGCAGCAATCACTGCGCGCTTTTTTAAAGCGTCAAAGTAAACCCGCTGCAGTGTGGTTAAAGTTAAGCATTGCACTGGGTACTTTTAACGCATTACTGATGATTGCAGGTGCTTATTTACTTGCGCAAACTATTCACAACGTTATGTTTGAAGGTAATAATTTAGCCCAAGTTACTCATCTATTATGGCCCTTAGCAGGCATTATTTTATTGCGCGCGGTGTTTTTAGCATTAAGCGAACGCTTGAGTGCATATGCTGCACTTAAAATAAAATCGGCTATGCGCCAAACACTTCTAAATAAGCTCAGCTTACTTGGCCCAAGCTATATCGAACAACACGGCCAAGGCGCTACATTAAATACCCTACATAATGGCGTAGAAGCACTCCACGACTATTATGCTAAATACCTACCTGGTGCTGCTTACAGCGCGCTTATTCCGCTGGCAATATTGGTTGTTATTTTTCCGACAGATTATAAAGCTGGGCTGATATTTTTATTAACCGCCCCGCTCATTCCTTTTTTCATGATTTTAGTAGGCTCAAAAGCCGAAGCTTTAAACCAAAAACGCTGGAAGCAACTTGCTGTACTGGGCAATTACTTTTTTGACCGCGTACAAGGTTTAACTCAACTCAAGCTATTTAATGCAACACGTACCGAGCTTAAACAAATAGCTAAAATTTCAGATGATTTTAGACACGCTACACTCGATGTTTTAAAGATCGCGTTTTTATCATCATTTGCACTTGAGTTTTTAGCCACCATTAGCGTGGCATTAGTCGCAGTAATTATTGGTTTTAGACTGTTTTTTGGCACTCTTGATTTTGCTACTGGCTTTGTGGTGCTACTTTTAGCGCCTGAATTTTATTTACCACTGCGCCAGCTAGGTAGCCATTACCATGCACGCTTACAAGGCATTAGTGCCGCTGCCGATATGGTTGCGATTTTAAATGCACCACTGCCAAATGACGAAAATGCGTCAGTGACTACAAGCACGCCTGAAAACAATTTAACTTTAAATGCAATTAACTCCATAAGTATTACCGACCTTAATTTTATATACCCAGATAGTAACGAAGGCATTAAAAATATAAATTTAACACTGCCAAATAAAGGCTTAATTGCCGTTGTGGGCAGTAGTGGCTCAGGTAAAAGTACGTTGTTTGATTGCCTATTAGGGTTTCACCCTGAGGTGATTAACCACCTATCTATTAATGGGCAGAGTTTAAGCACAACCGATATTACTTACCTGCAAAATAACATTGCATGGATACCACAAAAAGCGACGCTGTTTTACGACACCATTGCTGCCAACATTAAATTGGCCAAACCAACTGCCACACAGCAAGAGCTTGAACATGCTGCAAAGCAAGCTGGTGTGCTTGAATTTATAAATACCCTACCCGATGGTTTTAACACACTGATAGGTGAGCAAGGGGAAGGGCTTTCTGGCGGACAAAAGCAACGCATCGCACTCGCACGTGCATTCATAAAACAAGCACCAGTTTTAGTGCTTGATGAGCCTACAGCACACCTTGATAGCCAAACAGAGCTGCTTATTCAAGATGCTATTAATGAATACGCTAAAAATAACTTAGTATTAGTCATTGCTCATCGATTAAATACCGTTAAACATGCCAGCAATATCATTGTTATGCACGATGGGAAAATAGCTGAGCAAGGTCACTTTGAAACACTTGCAGCGCAAAATGGTGCATTTGCTGATTTATTAAAAACGGCTAAACAAGGGGTTGCGCATGCATAATTTTATTCGCTTATTAAAGCTTTGTGCTCCTCATTATAAAGCTATGCTATTGGGTACATTTTTAGCAACGATTACGGTATTAGCTAATGTGGGCTTGTTGGCTATTTCTGGCTGGTTTTTAGCGTCAATGGCGGCTGCAGGTCTTGCGGGCGTGCAAATGAACTACTTTACTCCAGCAGGAACGATTCGGTTTTTAGCAATTGTACGAACTGCATCGCGCTATGGCGAACGCCTAGTTACTCATAACGCCACATTTTTATTACTAAGTGAAATACGTACCAATGTCTTTGCAACGTTAAGTAAGCTTAACAATGTTGATTTAGCAATGAGCCGCAGCGCTGATCTAGTTAACCGATTACAAAACGATGTAGACGCACTCGACAAGTTTTATTTAAACGTTTTACTTCCTATGCTAGTCGCTCTTTTAAGTGTGCCAATCATCATGCTGTTTATGTCGGCCTATAATGGCAACGTCGCCCTTATTTGCTTTATTGGCATTATACTTATTGGTGTGGTTATACCTGCCCTACTCAGCGCAAAGCTCACTAAAAACAGCCACAAAGAAACACAACTTAGTGCACAACTTCGCTCTGAGCTTTCAGATACACTCACAGGCCTTAGAGAGCTTAGTATTTATCAAGCCCGTTCGCAGCAGCTTAATAAGTGCGACGAATTAAGCGAGCAGTACAATCAGCAATTATTTATTCGCCACAAAGCACTAGCAAACTCAGATGGGTTAAGCTTGTTGGTTGTTCAATTAGCCATGCTTGCTAGCATAGTAACCATAGTCCCACTGGTTTACGCAAGCAGTATGGTAAATGTAGAACTTGCTATGTTAAGTTTATTTGTACTGGCAAGCTTTGAAAGTGTATTGCTACTACCCAATGCGTTTATAGAGCTTCCTAGTGTATTAAAAGCAGCAGAGCGATTGTTTACACTTGAAGATAAAGCCGCTAGCTCACAAGTTAAAGATACACATGTAGACGTTGATAAAAGCTTTAGCGCGCAAAACTACACGTTAGCACTTAACAATATTAGCTACCAATATGGTGAGCAAACAGCGCTTACTAATATCAGTTTTGAGCTAATGCCCCAGCAAAAAGTAGCGATTGTAGGTAGAAGCGGCAGCGGTAAAACAACGCTTGTAAATCTACTTACTGGTTTATGGCCTTTACAACAAGGCAGCATAACGCTAAATAATCAAAATAGCGTTGTTGACTTACATTCGTTAAATAATGATATACGCGCAAGTGTGATAAATATATTAGCTCAGCAGCACCATATTTTTGATGGCACACTGAGTGAAAATTTACGTTATGCCGCGCCAAATGCAACTAAAGAGCAAATGATTGAAGCGCTCTCATTAGCGCAATTAAGCCCATGGTTTAATGAACTAAAAGTAGGTTTAAAAACACGATTAGGCACTGGCGGGCGTAATGTGTCGCAAGGTCAGTCTAGACGTATAGCTATTGCACAAGCATTACTTAAAAGTCCGGCTATTTTAGTTCTTGATGAACCAACAGAAGGTCTTGATAATCAGTCTAAGCAAGGGGTAATGCAAGCAATAATGCATGTTATGAATAACGCGAGCGTGCTCACAATTACGCATGATCCCGCTCTACTTGCTCAAATGGATAATGTTGTATGGTTGGAAGGCGGAAAAGTAGTCGCACAAGGCTCTCATAAAGAGCTCAGTGGGGCTTATCCTGGTTATGTTGCGCTAACTACCCGGTTTTAAAACCTTTACTGATACATCAATAACGCCGACTTTAGGGTCGGCTATCTTTTTAAACATACTTTTTGATAAATCAATAATACGACCTCGCACATACGGGCCTCTATCGTTAATTCTTACCGTGACTGATTTGTTATTAGCTAGATTAGTAACAACCACCGTAGTACCAAAATCGAATTCTAAATGGGCTGCCGTGGCGGCTTGTTGACTAAAGCGCTCTCCGTTGGCGGTTGTTCTTCCGTGGTATTTATCAGCATAAAAAGATGCTTTCCCAACTTGAGTGATTTCTCCAGCAGATGATTTAACAATAGGCTGGCTACTACAAGCGGCTAAAACTGAAGTAATAAAAAGAGTGACTACTAACTTAGGTAAACGCATAGGACGGCTTTTATTATATAAATTACCCGCATACTAACTCAATTACCCTGAGTATTAACTGAATTAGCTTAAAGCAGGGCAATAAAAAACCACCTTCGATTTATCATCTAGGGTGGTTTTTTTAATGCTTAAAGCAAAGCCTGTAATTATCTTACGATGCCGCGCTCTGAGTTTTTAACAAAGTCGACCATCAATTTCACAGCAGGATACTTTGCGGCATCCTCACTAAGCGACTCAATAGCTTCTTCAGCACCTAAGCTTTTACGATAAAATGCTTTGTATGCACGTCGTACAGCCATAATTTCATCACTTTCGAAACCACGACGCTTCATGCCTTCTTTATTGATAGCTGCAGGGCCTGCTGGCATACCAATGGTAGTAACAAATGGTGGTACATCTTTGTTAACACCTGAATACATACCAATAAAGGCATGTGCACCAATTTTACAAAACTGATGAACACCCGAATTACCACCAAGGATAACCCAGTCACCAACATGTACATGGCCGGCCACACTTGCGTTGTTAGCAAAAATTACGTTATCGCCAATTACCGCGTCATGTGCAACGTGTGTATAAGCCATAAACAAATTATTACTACCAATTTTAGTAACACCTTGGTCTTGAATCGTACCACGGTGAATAGTGGCACATTCACGGATAACGTTGTTATCACCCATGATTAATGTGGTTGGCTCGTTGTTGTATTTTTTGTCTTGGCAGGCTTCGCCCACAGACGCAAACTGAAAAATATGATTGCCAGAGCCAATAGTTGACGGCCCTTTAACAACAACGTGAGACTCAATAATACAGTTATCACCGATAACAACATCATTGCCAATATAACTATACGGACCAACTGAGACATTGTTGCCTAGTTTAGCGCCAGGTTCGATTATTGCTGTAGAATGGATCACTATTAAAACTCTCTTCTCGCACACATAATTTCGGCACTACACACTATTTTGCCGTCGACTCTAGCTTCTGCAGCAAACTTCCAAATGTTGCGACGTTCTTTTAAAAACTCAACATGAAGATGCATTGTATCACCAGGAATTACAGGTTGTTTAAAACGTGCATTATCAACAGCAGCAAACAAATATAATTCGTTTTCGCTACGGTTTTCTACTGTTTTAAAACCTAATAAACCCGTTGCTTGCGCCATTGATTCTAATATTAGCACACCAGGAAAAATTGGCTGATTTGGAAAGTGCCCAGTAAAAATTGGTTCATTTATAGAAACATTTTTAATAGCATGTAAAGACTTGCCAGGTGTAAAATCAATAACACGATCAATTAATAGCATCGGGTAACGGTGCGGTAATAAACTTAAAATTTCTTGAATATCAAGGCTATTTAATTCGTTTGCCAAAATAGCATCCTTATTAGTGTTCAACGTTATGACTTAGCCAATGCTTCAAGCGCTTTAAGACGAGATTTCATGTCTGAAAGGTTACGCAAGTGAGCTATTGATTTACGCCATTCTTTGTTTGTTGTATGGGGCATACCAGATGAGTAAATACCTGGTTCGGTGATTGATTTTGTCACCATACTCATGCCGGTAATTATAACACCATCACATACAGACATGTGACCATTAATTGCAACCATGCCACCAATTTGACAGTTCTTGCCAATGGTAACGCTTCCTGCAAGTACAGTGCAGCCCGCTATTGCGGTGCCTGAATTAACTTCAACGTTGTGCGCTATTTGACACTGATTATCGATAATAACATTGCTATGAATGATGGTATTGTCCAGTGCACCACGATCAATTGTCGTACTTGCACCAATTTCAACTTTGTTGCCTATGATCACTGAACCAAGCTGAGGTATTTTAACCCACTGCCCGCGCTCATTTGCATAGCCAAACCCATCACTACCTACAACACTATTTGCTTGAAACAAACAATCTGAACCAATTTCAACATCGTGATAAATAGTCACACTAGGCCAAAGCTTAGTGCCAGAACCTATTTTAACACGTTCCCCGATAAAACTGTTCGGACCAATTTGCGCGTTGTCACCTATCACTGCATGAGCTTCAATGACTGCGTTAGCACCAATAGCGGCGCTATCACTAACAATCGCTGTTGAATGAACAGTTGCACTTGGATGAATACCCGTCGAGGCTGAGCGTGGTGTTGTATCCATAAATTGCGCTAATTTTGCGTAACTTACATACGGATTAGCAACAATAATTTTGTTACCACTAAAGTACTCTGCATCGGCTTGGCTTACTATTACAGCACTAGCTTGAGTAGTCTCAAGTTGCGATCGATATTTTGAGTTCGCTAAAAATGCAATATGCCCAGAATGGGCATTTGCAAGTGTCGCTATTTTTTTTATTTCTAAAGCGCCATCACCCTGAAGTTCGGCGCCTAGAAGTTCCGCAATTTGCGAAAGCGTATAATTTTGCATAGAGTGATTATTTCTTACTAACAGCGGCTACAACTTTAGATGAAAGATCAGTCACTTCTTTAGGGTTAAAGTAAATAGTAGTGTCTTTTACTTTAACTTCGTCGAAGTCGCCGTCTTTAGCAATCTCTTCAATTGTTTTGATGATTACACCTTGAACTTTAGCAAGCTCTTGGTTTTGACGCGCTTTAATTTCTTGCTCTAAAGGGCGACCTTGTTCAGCAAGATTTTTTTGCATGCCTTGAATTTTTTCACGCAGAGTATCTTTTTGAGCTTGGCTCATAGTTGTACTTTCACGTTTAAATTTTTCAGCTTCAAAACGAATATCGCCTTGTAACTTTTCAAGCTCTTGACGACGTTCAGCAAACTCAGTTTGTAAAGACTGTTCAATTTTAGCCATTTGAGGAATTTGCTTGTAAATTTCCTGCATATCAACAATACCTACTTTGTGTGCAAATGCATTCACAGAAGTACCCATCATTAACGTTGCTAAAACTGCTACAGCTGTTGATTTAAATAATTTTTTCACAAAAAACTCCTTTAGAAAGTGTTACTAATGTTAAAGCTGATGGTTTTCGTATCGTCATCTTCTTCTTTTTGCAATGGATACGCAAAACTGATCAGCATTGGACCCATTGGAGAGATCCATTGTAATGAAAGACCGGTTGAAACCCTAAAACGCATTGGGTCTGAATAGTCATCTAATTTAGCACGTTCATCAACGCCTAAGTTTTGATAGCGGTCTACGTTAAACTCAGTATCCCATACGTTTGCAGCATCAACAAAGAAGCTAGTACGTACAGAGCTAGTATTTTCTTCATCTAAGAATGGTGTAGGAACAATTAGCTCCATACCTGCCACTGCTTTAGCATTACCACCAATACGACCTTGTGGCCGTAGCTCATCAAATTCTGATGCACCACCAATATTACCCGTTGTAGTGCCGTCTGCACCTGGCGTACCCGGAATAGACGAAGGTATACGCGACACAGCACGTGGTAATATTGTATTACGGTCAAAGCCACGTAGTTCCATTTCCGTTATACGGAAGTACTCTTGGAATGGAAGTGTTTGCTCATACCCGTTTGTAGAACCATAACCATTACCATAACCAAGTGCTGCACGCGTTGAGAATACCCAACGGTGGTCATTTGATATAGGCCAGTAAAAACGCGAATCGTAATTCAGTTTAAAGTACTGAAGATCTGAGTTAGGCGTTGTTGCTGTTAAGTTTAGAGTTTGACGCGAACCCGCTGTTGGGAATAAACCACGGTTAACAGTAATACGCGACCAGCCAACACTCAGCTCATACTTAGTAAAGTCAAAGCCTGCATCTGGGTTATCTGGATCTAAGAATGTTTCACGAAGTACACGCGTTTGCTCGTACTCTGCAATATCCGAAAGCTCTTCTTTAATCCAACGGGCGCCAAAGTTAACACGATTTACAGCATCAATTGGAAAACCAATATTTGTGCCTAAACCATAACTTTTCGATTTATATTCAACAAGACTGAATTTACTTGCGTCGTAGTTTCTGTAAAAGATGCTACTGCCTTGCGATACACCATCTGGCGTAAAGTATGGATCTGTGTACGATAAGCTTAAGCTTTCAGAACCTGTAGACGTATTAAGGTTTAAACCAATTTGGTTACCTGTGCCTAAAAAGTTAGATTCTGTTACACCAATATTAAACTGCAGACCTAAGTATGAACCATATGCAAGACCTGCATTAAAGCTACCAGCTGATTGCTCTTTTACAGTGAAGTCTACATCTACTTGGTCATCCACACCGGGTACAGGCACTACGTTAAAATCAACAGTTTCCATGTAAGGTAGACGTTGAATTTGCAGTTTTGAACGCTCAAGGTTTTGATTAGATAACCATGCGCCTTCAAGTTGTGTCATTTCACGACGAAGTACTTCATCTGCCGTATTTTGGTTACCGCCAACAATAATACGACGAACGTATACACGCTTACCTGGATTAACCGATAGTGTTAATTGTACTTCTTGCTTTTCGTCGTCAATTTCTGGAATTGTACGCACTTCAGCATTAGCGTAACCAAAACGTGCTAAGTAGCTTTTAATAAACTCTTCAGATGAAGTAACTACAGAACCGTTATAAAGCTCACCCGCTCTAAGTGGGATAACACTTTTAATTAAGTCTTCACGGCCAAGCAAGTCACCAATAAAGTCAAAACCTTTAACTTTATATTTTACGCCTTCAGTTAAGTTAGCTGTAACGTAAACCGATTCACGTTCAGGGCTCACTGAAACTTGCGTTGAGTCGATATTAAAACGCAGGTAACCACGGTCTAAATAATAACTACGAATTTTTTCTAAATCGCCTTCAATGGTTTGCTTTTGGTAACGGTCGCTACCCATAAACTGCCACCAAGGTAAATCTTGCTGCGATTCAGCAAGTTTAAGAAGCTCTTCATTAGAAAAAAGTTCATTACCCACTAAGTTAATTTGGCGGATAGAAGCAGCATCACCTTCATCAAACTCTAACTTAAGTTTAACGCGGTTACGTGGCAGCTTAGTAATACTGATATCTACTTTAGCGTTGTATTTACCAATGCTGTGGAAAAACTCAACTAAGCCTTTTTCGATACTATCGATAACGGTTTTATCAAGTGGTTCACCTTGGCGAATATCTTGCTGATCAAGAGACTCATTAAGCTGCTCGTCTTTAATGTCTTTATTGCCTTCAAACTCAATAAAGCTGATGGTAGGACGTTCCGTTACTTTAAAAATAACGTTGTTGCCATCACGAAGTGCTTTTATGTTATCAAAGTGCCCAGAACGATAAAGTGACTTTATTGTTTTTGAAATCGTATAGTCATCAACATTATCGCCTACGTTAATAGGAATATGTGTTAGCGCTGCACCAAGTGCTACGCGCTGCAAACCTTCAACTTTCAGGTCTTCAACAATAAAGGAGTTTTGGCCTAGGGCTGCAAAACTTGCACCCAATAAACTTGTTATTGCCAAATGTTTTTTTATAGCCATTTTATTATCTTTATCCTTTACAACTGTATTACCGCATAACACCTTACTAGTGGTGCTTTACAATCGTGTTCTAATTAGTAATTTGCCACGCTGTAACTACAAACGCGATACATCATTGAACAAAGCGAAACATGTTAGAAAAATGAGCAACAAGGCACCCACTTTAAAACCAAACTCTTGTGTCTTTTCAGAGACCGGCTTTTTACGAAAAAGTTCAATTATGTAATACATTAAGTGTCCGCCATCAAGCACTGGTAGGGGTAATAAATTAAATACACCCAAGTTAACGCTTATTAAGGCTAAAAAGCTTAAAAAGGCCACTAACCCATAGCTTACGCTAGTTCCAGCGCCTACTGCAATGCCCACAGGACCACTTAAATTTTTAACCGAAACCTGGCCTGTAATTAAATTACCAATCATGTCAAAACTGAGTGTAATTAAGCGCCACGTTTCTTTTGTGCCTCGCACAATACTATCGAGCGGGCCGTAATGCCTTGTCTCTACATAGCCATCAGGCCATTGCTGTACAACAGGAGCAACACCTAAAAAGCCTTGCTCAATACCGTTATTATCAATGCGCCCTTTAGGGGTAACTGTAATGGCTTGTATAGTATCTTGTCTTTTTACACTAAATTGTAAAGATTTGTTAGCTGATTGCGTAATAAGATTAACTAATTGCTGCCAATTGCTTATTGTTTCACCGTTTACAGCCAAAATTGTGTCGTTAACTTGTAAATTAGCGTGTTCTGCGGCTGAGTCTTTAGTTACGGCGGCAATTGTTAAAGTTGCTTGAGGTCTAAATGGCACAATACCTAACGAACTTAATGGTGGTACGTCTCGCTGATCAAGCTTCCACCCCTCTAAATTAAGCGTTTTAACGCGTGGTTGAAGGTTTTTATCACGAACAATAACTTCAACGCTTTCTTCGCCTAAGTTAGACATAAGCGCAAACGTGGCATCTTGCCATGTCGTTATGTCATCATCACCAATTTTTATAATATGTTGAGAAGGCATAATGCCCGCCTGCTCTGCGCGACTGCCTTCGGTTATGCTGCCAACAACTGGCTTAACCGATTGCACTCCTACCATATACATCACCGCAAGAGCAAAAATGGCAAACAGAAAGTTAGCCATTGGTCCCGCAGCAACAATAGCAATACGCGCTTGTACAGATTTAGAGTTAAACGATAAGTGACGTTGATTTGCTGGTACGTCATCAACTCGCTCATCAAGCATTTTTACATAACCACCTAATGGAATAGCGGCAATCACGTATTCGGTATTATATTTATCATGCCATTTTAACAGTGGCTTACCAAAACCAATTGAAAAACGCAGCACTTTAACGCCCATTTTTCGTGCAACCCAAAAATGGCCATATTCATGTATGGCCACTAAAATACCAAGCGCTAAAATAAATGAGCCAAGATTCCAAAAAAAATCAAACATATTAATGCGCCACTTTTGTTATAAATTCTGAAGCGCTAATACGCGCTAATTTATCACACTCTAAAATTTCATCTAGGCTTTGCACATTGGTGTAAGTTGCAGCTTCTAGCGTCTGTGCATTTATTTTGTATATATCGGTAAAACCAATTTTACCGTTTAAGAATGCGCCCACAGCTATTTCATTTGCTGCGTTAACCGTTGTTGTCGCGCCCTGCCCTGCACTACACGCATCAATTGCTAATTGTAAATTTGGATAACGAGAAAAATCAGGTTTAGTAAACGAAAAATCACAAATATCAGAGAAGTTTAACGGTTTAACACCCGCATTAATTCGCTCAGGATACGCAAGTGCATGGGCAATTGGCGTGCGCATATCGGGGTTACCCATTTGCGCTAAAATAGAACCATCGTGATACTGCACCATTGAATGAATAATACTTTGAGGATGAATAACTACATCAATATCACTAGCACCACAATTGAATAACCACTTAGCTTCAATAAACTCTAAGCCTTTGTTCATCATAGTTGCGGAATCTACTGATATTTTTTGACCCATCGACCAGTTAGGGTGTGCAACGGCTTCACTTACGGTTACATCTTTTAACGTATTTATATCACGCGTTAAAAACGGGCCACCAGAGCCGGTAAGCAAAATTTTACTTACGCCATGTTGCTGTAGTTTTTGATCGCCTTTGGCATTTTGTAACGAAGAAGGTAGGCATTGAAAAATTGCATTATGTTCACTATCTATTGGCAGCAAAGTGGCTTTATGTTGTTTAACTTTATCAATAAACAACTGACCTGACATAACTAAAGATTCTTTATTAGCTAGTAGTACTTTTTTACCCGCTTCAACAGCACTTAATGTGGGTAGTAAACCAGCTGCACCTACAATTGCCGACATTACAATGTCAACATCAGGATGAGCGCATAAGTCACTCATTGCTTGCTCACCGTGCATAACAAGAGTTTGGCACTGAGTATTAGCTAAATACGCAGATAATTGCTCTGCGGCCTGCTGGTTAGCCATAATCGCATAAAGCGGTTCATGTTCAATACACAACTCCGCCATTTTCTTTGCATTTTGTCCTGCAGCCAAAACAAAAACATCAAATAACTCTTTATTGCGCGACACAACATCAAGTGTACTTAAACCAATTGAGCCCGTTGCACCTAAAATAACCAGCAATTGCTTTTGGCTCATAAACTAAGAGTCCACGCATAGCACATAACAAACATTGGAGCAGCAGCCGTTAAGCTGTCAATTCTATCTAAAATACCGCCGTGCCCTGGTAAACAACTACCACTATCTTTAAGGCCAGCTTCGCGTTTAAACATACTTTCGAGAAGATCACCAACCGCAGAAAACAACGCAATAAATGCTGTCATTATCGCGTACACAGGCCATACAACTAAATCAACATCGGTAAAGTGACAAAATGCTAATACAAAAATAATAGAAGCGACTACACCGCCTGCTAACCCTTCAATTGTTTTATTAGGGCTTACTTTAGGCATTAACTTATGTTTACCAAAACTTTTACCCGTAAAGTAAGCACCCACATCTGCGCTCCATACAATACCGAGTACCACTAAAATAAGCACCGAACCAAAATGAGTTGATTCAGCATATTGCGCGCTACGTAGTGTATTTAGAGCAAGCCATAGCGGTACAAGCGTGAGTAGCCCTGCAATGCCGCGCATAACTAGGCCTTCATTCCACGCTTTAGCCATCTCTGGGTAGCGCCAAATTAAATAGCTAGCAACAATCCACCAAGCAAACGAAAGCGTAAATACGTAATTTGCATCACCGACTAGCTTGCCATTTTCCCATAATGATTCAATAGGCCAATGTAAATTAAGCAAGGCAAGTAAAGCGCCAATAAACACAACAAAGGCAGCACGTTTAAGCTTGTCGCAAAGGCCCATAAATGCAGACCATTCCCATGCGCCTAATAATACAATTGCACCAGCAAAGTAACTAAATAACGTAAGCGGTGTATAAAAAACCAAAGCCAATGCTAATGGAGCTAGCACTAGAGAGGTTAAAATTCGTTGTTTTAACAAAATGTGACCCTTATTCTATTTAGGTTTGAGCGAGTAATTGTTTTATTTGTTCGCCCGTACAACCAAAACGTCGCTCTCTGGCAACGTAACACGCAATGGCCTCAGCAAATGCTGCTTCATTAAAATCTGGCCAAAGTGTCTCGGTAAAGTAAAGTTCTGCATAAGCAACTTGCCATAGTAAAAAATTACTAATACGAACATCGCCACCAGTGCGAATAAGTAAATCAGGTTCTGCCTGATCTGCCATGCTCATATACTGTGCTAAGCGCTCTTCTGTAATATCTTCTGCGTTTAGTGTGCCCTGCGCAACTTGCAAAGCAAGTTGTTTTGCCGCATTGGCAACATCCCAACGACCACCGTAATTAGCTGCAACATTTAAACGCAACCCGGTGTTATTTTCAGTCAGCTTATGCGCAGCGTCTACCTTGCTACGTAATCCTTCAGAAAATCGTGATAAGTCTCCAATAATGGTCAGTTTTACATTGTTTTTATGAAGCTTTTTAACTTCCTTTGTTAAAACAAATAAGAAAAGCTCCATTAAAGTGTTTACTTCGTCTTCAGGGCGGCGCCAGTTTTCACTACTAAAAGCAAATAAGGTTAACGATTGTATCCCTAATTTAGTACAAAACTGAACAGATTGACGAACTGCGTCTACGCCTTTTTTATGCCCATACACACGAGGTCTATTTCTAGCTTGCGCCCAACGTCCGTTCCCATCCATGATGATAGCAACATGTTTGGGTAAGCATTGCTGTGAAATTGTGTCAGCATCTAGAACCATAAATATCGAGTATTCCATAAAAAAACGCCGCCTAGTATACCCTAGACGGCGTTTCAAAACTAATAATTTTAATAGGTCCTGTCGACCTTTCAGGATTGTAATTT